>CAZZAQ010000266.1:0-6618 GCA_964652165.1 uncultured Bifidobacterium sp. | reverse complement strand
GGACTTGGGATCGCCGGCTTCCGCGGCCTTGAGGACATCTTGCGGCGTGGCTTTGCCGGCGAAAAGGGACTGCACCTGGGCCATCGGCACGCGTGAGTCGCCGGTGATCGGGATGAGCGAAGCGCGGGCGGCATCCAGGCCGGAAAGGCGCGCCGTGCAAAGGAAATGCCAGACGGCGTTCTCGACGTCGTGGGGGTTGACGGTCTGGTGAAGCTCGAACTGCTTTTTGCCGTCCGCGAACCGCTTGGCGTAATAGCAGACGATGCCGCGCTGCCAGTTTTGCGGCGACCACGAGGGGGGGCCGAGCCGGATGGCAGTGTCAAAGTCGGCAATGGCGTCATCGAATTTGCCGAGCCGGAAGCGGCACCATCCGCGGTGTTGGTAGAGGACCGGGGCCCCGGGATCGAGGGCGATGACGGCGTCAAAGTCCGCGAGGGCCTTGGTGTCCTGGCGGGTTTCGGAAAAGTACCGGCCCCGGAGCGCGAGTGCGTTGCGATGTTTGGGATCGGCCAGGAGGACCTGTGTGACCATTGCGATGGCCTCGGCGCGATTTCCATTTGTCCAAGTGTTCTCGGCTTGTTGGAGCAGTTGCTCGGGGCGTGTGACTTCGGCGGCGCGGGCCGGGAGGAGAGTCAGGTGGGCGACGAGCGCGAGCAGGAGCAGCGGTAAGATGGAGGACGGGCGCACGGTGTTACGAAAGCGGAACGGGCGAGCGCCGTCAATGCCGGGGATCGCGACGTGTCGGCCCGGATCGCTATGGAACAGCGCCACCGCACTCCTGAGCGGACGCGACTCCGCCGGGAGCGCCGGCATCCTGCCGGCGTGTGGCCTGGCCCCGCTGGGAGGGTTCTCGCCGGCAGGATGCCGGCGCTCCCAGTGAGGGGCCTCCTCGTCCGCCTTGGTGGTCCGGCTTCGAGGCGCACATTGGCCTGGAACATTTTTCAGTCGAATCTCTACGCCGGCTGCGGGATAAACGACCGGACAAACGAATGGCAACAACACGGCCTTTGAATCCTGAACCGCATTGCTCGACCCGCGCCACGAGCGGAGCGCGGCGGCCGGGCGCCGCGAGCCTCCGTCCGAAGCTCGCGGCCCTGGCGTCGATGACCCTGGTGGTGCTGCTATTCAGCGGCCTCGCCGTGGCGCAGGAAACACCCGAAGCCAAGGCGTTCAAGGACGCGGTCAGCGCATTCGAGGACGGCGTTTTCGATCGTGCCGAGCGGCAGTTGGAGCAGTTTATTGCCACTTATCCGGCATCCCCCATGCTCCCGGAGACGATTCTGTTGCGGGCCCGGGCGGCCATCGCACTGGGCCGCCAGCCCGCGGCCATTTCGCTTCTCAACTCGAACCTGGCCAAGGCGGGCCCGTTGGCGGACCAATACTACTACCGCATCGGCGAGGCGCATTATGCGGGCAGCAATTACCTTGCGGCGGCCGAGTCGTTCGAGGCGCTCACGCGCAACTTTACCAACTCCGGATTGCTTCTCGAAGCGGCCCACTTCGAGGCGCTCGCACGATTCAAGCTGCGGGATTTCTCGCGCGTCGTGGCGCTGCTGCAAAACCCCAACGGCCCGTTCCAGCGCGCGGCGCGCGTTCGGCCCTCGGATGCCATTACCGCGCGCGGCGGGCTGCTCCTGGCCGAGGTGCTGCTCGAACAACGGCTGCACGACGCAGCGGAAAAGGCCGTCCTCGCGATTGCCGAAAAGGACTTGCTGCCCGAGCTGAAATGGGACCGGCAATACCTGCTCTGCCGCGTCCAACTCGCAGAAGGCCGCCTGCCGGAGGCGCTCGATGGAGCGACAAACCTCGTCTCGCTGGCCATTGGCGCCGCCAAGCCCGAACTGCGGGCGGACTCGACGGCGTTCCAGGCCGGCCTGTTGCGGCAACTGGGCCGGCCCGACGCGGCGATCCAGGTGTTCACAAACAATCTTGCGGAGGGCGTCGCGGCCGCCCGTCGCCGTCTGGCTTTACTCAATGTCATCGAACTTCAACTGGCCCAGAACCCGCTGGAGGAGGCCGTGCGGCTGCTCAAGGAGTTCCTGGCCCGGCACGCTCAAGCTGCGGCAACTGACTTGGTGCTGCTGACCCTGGGCGAAGTGAATTTGCGCCTCCACCTGGAGGGCGCCGTAACGAACGGGATCGACGCGGCAACGGCGTCCACAGGGCCTGTGGCGATCGGCCCAGGCACGAACCGTTTGCAAGAGGCCATCGCCCAGTTTGATAAAGTCCTCGCCTCGTTCACGAACAGCCCGATTCGCGCCAAGGCATTTCTAAACAAAGGCTGGTGTCTCTGGCTGGAGGGCAAGCCGGCCGAAAGCGCCGGCGCCTTCAAAGCGGCCGTCGAACTGCTGCCGTTTTCGGAGGAGGCCGCTGTGGCCCGCTTCAAACTGGCCGACGCGCAATTGCGGCAAGGCGATTTGACCAACGCGCTGGCCAATTACCGACTCGTCGCCCGGGACTTCCCGGCGTTGCCCCGGGTGCGGGCCGAGTTGATTCCCCGCGCGAGGTTTCAGATTGTCAGCGCCGCCACCGCCGCCGGAGATCTCAAGGCCGCCGAGGAGGCGATGCGCCAGCTTCTGGAGGCGCAGGCCGACGGTCCGCTGGCCGAACGCAGCCTCCTGCTTCTCGGCGAATCCCTCACCGATGCAAAACAACCGGCTCGCGCCCGCAAGGTTTACGCCGAGTTTGCCGAACGTTTCCCCGACAGCCCGCTCCTGGCCGACATGTATCGGGCGCGCGGGCGCACCTACTTCGAAGCCGGCGACTGGCCCGCCGCGGAAAGAGAGTATGAATTGTGGCTCGAGCGTTTCCCGACCAACGAGCTGCGGCCCCGCGTTGAGTACACGCTGGCCTGGTCGCACGCGAAGGCGGGCGACGAAACCAACGCTTTGAACCTCTTCACGAACTTTCTGGCTAAATTCCCGACGAACGACCTGGCGCCGCGCGCCAAGTTCTGGGTCGGTGATTACTTCATGCACCAGGGCGATTACGTTAGCGCACAGAGCACCTACCAGGAAATCGTCGAGAACCCGGACTGGCCCG
Source organism: uncultured Bifidobacterium sp. (assembly GCA_964652165.1). Taxonomy (GTDB): domain Bacteria; phylum Verrucomicrobiota; class Verrucomicrobiia; order Limisphaerales; family JADJPG01; genus DASTLJ01. Next base: position 3,576 of record CAZZAQ010000266.1, on the reverse strand, counting down.
TGACCAACCTGACGTACCAGGCGCGGCTGGCCGCCGGACGCGCCGCGTTCAAGCGCCAGGGTTGGAAGGACGCCGAAAGCCATTTCACCATCCTGGTCAACGACCTGGCGCACTGTCCGCCCAGCATCGCCGCCGAAGCGATGTTCGCGCTGGGCGACACGCTCACCAAGCAGATCGGTCCCGGCAGCCCCTTGGACCGCTTTGCCCAGGCGAAAAAGGCATTCGAGAAAATTCCCGGCCACTTCGGCACCAACGAACTGGTGCGCGACCTGGCGCTCCTGCCGGCGGCGTGGGGGCGCATCGGCGATTGCTCGCTGCAATTGGCCAGCCAGGATCCGAAGCAATACGAAAGCGCCACCAACGCCTACTGGAACGTCCTGACCAACAAAACGTCCGATGCCGCGCTGCGCAGCAAGGCCCTGTTCGGCATTGGCCGGGCGTTTGAGTTGCAGGCTGTCGGCCGGCCGGCGGGCGATGCGACGAACTTTTTCACGGCGGCCTTCGAGCACTATTACGACGTCGTCCTGGGCGCCGGACCGCTCGCGCAGACCGGGACCGATCCGTTCTGGCTGAAGGAAGCGGGCCTGGCCGCGGCGCGCATCGCCGAGGATCGGCGCCAGTGGAAGACGGCCATCCGCATTTATGAGCGCATCGGGTCGATGCTCGCGCCATTGAAGCCGCGATTGCAGGACAAGATCGACAAGGCGCGCGAACAATTGCGGCTCGAAGGGGCGGACTGACTGAGACGCTCACGCCGCCTGTCCGCCGCGATAAATCCGAGGCACGCGATAGGTAATGCCCGTCAGTACTTCCCAGGGAATCGTTCCGCACCAGGACGCCAGTTCGTTCGCCGTGATCGTCTCGCCGTCCTGTCGACCGATGAGCACCGCTTCGTCGCCGTTCGAGACACCCGGCACGCGCGACACGTCTACGAGGGTCTGATCCATTGTGATGCGGCCGAGCACGCGGCATCGCCGCCCGCCCACCAGCACTTCTGCCCGATTGCTCGCGGCGCGCAAGTAGCCGTCGCCGTAGCCGGCGGTAATCGTGGCGACGCGCAACTTGCGCGGCGCGATGAAAGCGCGGCCGTAGCTCAGCGAAGCGCCCTTTGGGATTTCCTTCACGAGGCTGACGCGGGCGTGGAAGGAGAGCGCGGGCCGCAGCCGCCGGCGCAAGTTGGTCTCTTCGCGACGGCGGCCCGGAGGGACGATGCCGTAAACCAGCAGGCCGGGCCGCACCAGGTTGAAAGTGGTGTCCGGTTCATACAGGAGCGCGGCGCTGTTGTTGGCGTGGACCAGCGGCGGGCGCACACCGGCGAGGGTCAACGCATTGAGCACCGTCCGAAATCGCCTCGCCTGCGCGCGAGTGAAGACTGCGTCGTCCTCCGCCGAGGCGAAGTGGGTGTAGATGCCTTCCAACTTCAGGCCCGGCAGCGCGGCGACCCGGCGCGCCAGTTCCACCGCTTCCTCAGTCCCCGCGCCGAGGCGGCCCATGCCGGTGTCCACTTTGACGTGGACGCGCGCCCGCATGCCGAGCCTCTCCGCGGCGGCGGAAAACGCGCGGGCTTCGGTGAGCGACGAAATCGTCGGCTGCACATGGTCCCGCACGGCGTCCTGGATTTCGTCCGGCAGGCAGGCGCCGAGCATGAGCACGGGCCAGCCGGCGCCGACAGAATGGATGGCGCGCGCCTCAGCGAGATTCGCCACGCCAAAAAGGTCCGTGCCGGCCTGCATGAGCACCGAGGCGATTTGCTTGAGGCCATGACCGTAGGCATCGGCTTTGACGACCGTGAGCACTTTGACACGCCGTCCCACGCGGTGGCGGATCCAGGCCAGGTTGGCGCGCAAGGCGTCGAGGCTGACTTCAGCCCAGCAACGGTGGGAAGGTTTCACGATCGGAGGGAAGGAATCACGCGGGGTGGCGGGGCTTTGACGAAGCAAGTGGGCCGAAGGTAAACCGGTTCCAGCTTCTCCGCGCTGACAAAGTCGCCGCGGGCGGAAGCCAGCTTTCCGAGCGCGACTGCGTCGGGGCACAGGGCGCGGGCATTGGGGAACTGTTGAAGCAACGCCGGCTCGACCACTAGCGCGCCCGTGGACAGGGAGCGGGCTTCTTCCATGCCGATGACACGCAGGTTTTCAACGCGCGGTGCGGCCTCCGTGAGTTCGGCGCGAGCGCAGTAGAACTCGGCGCGCTGGGCGTCGATGAGGAAGTGAACGGCGCCGCGCGTCCCTTCATTGTGCGCCTGCGCGGCGAGGCACTCCATGCTCCCGATGCCGAGCACCTGGATGCGGCGCGCGAACTGCCAGCCTTGCGCCAGCGCGATGGCGGCGCGGATGCCCGAATAGGAACCGGGGCCAAGCCCGACGGCGATGCACTCGATGGCTTCCCGTTCCCAGCCTGCCTCACGCAGCGCAGAATTGATGAGGGCGAACGCCCGAGTGTGGCGGCCGCCGCTTTCCACGGCGCGTCCAACCACGCGGCCGGAATCGACGAGCGCCACGCTGCGCGTCTCCGAGGAGAATTCAAGCGCCAGAATCTTCATAGGTGAGGCGGCGGGTGGATTCGTCGAGGGTTTCGAATCGGATGAGGCGTGATGCGTGATGCGTGGTGCGTGATGCGTGATGCGTGTTGAATTCCGGCCAGCGCTCGCACCATTCCACGACGGTTACTCCGTTCGGACGGCGCAGGTATTCTTCGAGGCCGGCGGCCAGGATTAGCTCGGGGGTGTCGAGGCGGTAGAGATCGAGGTGCGCGAGCGGCAGACGGCCACCGGCGTATTCGTTGACGAGCGCGAACGTCGGAGAGTGGACGCGCGTGGTGATGCCGAGACCGAGCGCCAGGCCTTTGACGAATTGCGTTTTCCCGGCGCCGAGATCGCCGCTAAGCCCGAGGACCCAGCCGGGCGCGGCGTCGCGGCCCCAGCGTTCGCCGAGCGCGGCGGTTTCCTCGGGGCTATGCGAAATGAATGTAGCCATGTCCGGTGAACGGACGGACGCCTTCCTTGTCGCGTAGCCGCAGTCCAGGCTCGGGCGTGATTTTGCCAATGCAACTGAGCTTCACGCCGGGGAACGCTTTGCGCCACGCGTCGGCCAGCGCCACGGCGTCGCGGGCGGCCACGGTAAAGAGCAACTCGAAGTCCTCGCCGTCGGTGAGCGCGGCCAGGAGCGGCGGCCGGGCGGAAGATTCGGCGCGGGCCTGCGCCCTGGCGGCGGGGCTGATGGGGATCGCCGTCTTGAGGAGTTCGGCGCCGACCTTTCCGGCCTCGAGCAGGTGGCGCAAATCGCCCGCCAGCCCGTCGCTGATGTCGATCATGGCGTGGATGGCGAAGTGCCCGGCGAGCCAGCGCGCTTCCGCGAGCCGCGGCTCGAATTCGAGGTGCCGGCCGGCCCGGGAACCGCCGAGTTCGCCAGTGACGAAGATCGCGTCGCCCGCGCGTGCGCCGGCGCGATGGAGACACTTGTCCCTCGCCACGACGCCGAGCAGCGCGACGGAGATGAGGATGCGTTCGGGGTTGGTGGTCGTCTCGCCCCCCACGATAGCCACGGCGTGTCGGCGGGCGAGGGCGTTCAGCCCGTC
>CAZZAQ010000265.1:5930-6637 GCA_964652165.1 uncultured Bifidobacterium sp. | reverse complement strand
CAGCCGTCCTCACCCAGCGGGTCCACGACGTGCTGGGGATGCGCGAGGAACTCTACGGACTGACAACCAGCCACAAAATCCAGAACGCTCTCGTCTCGATAGTCCGCTACATCGACAACTCGTTCTGGCCGTCAAAGCTGACGGTGCTTTACCTGCACCCCGGCGCCTGGCCGCCGTGGAAGGTGGCGCTCTGCGCGGCCGTGGTCGTTCTCATCACGGGCATCGCGCTCTGGCGGGTGCGTTCGCGGCCGTATCTGCTGGTCGGCTGGCTCTGGTTCCTGGGCGTGATGGTGCCGTTCCTCGGGCTGCGACAAGCGGGCATGCAGGCGATGGCGGATCGTTTCGCTTATCTCCCGATCCTTGGGCTGTTCGTGATGATCGTCTGGACGGTGGCGGATTGGGTCGCGGGCCGTTCGATGAAAGCCATCGCGCCCGCGACCGCGGCGGCCGCCGCTGCGATCGTGGCGCTGAGTGTAGTGACCATGAATCAAATCGCTCACTGGCGCAACAGCATTGCGTTGTGGGAACGGGCGCTCGCGGTGGACGAGCGCAACCGCGTCGCCCACCACAGCCTCTCGGCCGCCTATCTCGCCTCCATGCAGCTTGAACAGGCGCGCCGACATGCCATCGAAGCGATCCGGCTGCAGCCCGATTACGTGGAACCGCGCATCCACCTTGGCTTGATCTCGCTGCTCGAACAGAAGCCC
>CAZZAQ010000265.1:0-5920 GCA_964652165.1 uncultured Bifidobacterium sp. | reverse complement strand
GCGCAACGACGAGCCGGGAGTGTTTCTCGAAGCGGCGTATTCCGTCGCCCTCAACGGCGACCTGGCCGGGGGCATCGCCATGCTCTCGGCATATCTCAAGCTGTTTCCGGCGGCGTTCGAGGCGCGATTCCAACTCGCGACGATGCTTTCCTCCGCGGGCCGCGCCGCCGAAGCCGAGCGGCTCTACCGCGAGCTGATCGCCCTTCAGCCCAATCAGCCCGAACTCGTGAACGAATTTGCCTGGCTCCTCGCCACCGCCGCCGACCCCGCCGTCCGCAACGGCGCCGAAGCCATCCGCCTCGCCGAGCGCGCCTGCGAACTGACCGGGCGCAAGAAGGCGTTCCTCATCGGCACTCTGGCCGCCGCGTACGCCGAAGCCGGCCGCTTCGAGGATGCCGCGCGCGCCGCGCAAGAGGCCATCGACGTGGCAACGGCGGCCGGCGACAAAGAGCGCGTCGAAATTAACCGCCGGTTGCTCGAACTCTACCGGGCTGGCAAACCGTTCCACCAGGCGGCGCCGAAGTAGCCCGTGCGGGTGGAAACGTTGAAGCGTTGAAGCGTGAAACGTAAAACGTGAAACGTGAAACGTGAAACGTAAGAGAGTGAGCACGCTTGGAAGCGAATCGGACACCGCCGCGTCCTTACGTTTTACGTTTTACGTTTTACGTTTTACGTTTTACGCTTCACCCCATCCCAACGCACGAACAGACTGGATTTCGGTCGCCAAAAACATTGTCCACGCGGCTGACGGGCGGCCAGAATTTCCACTGGCGCAGGCCCTTCACCGGGAAGGCCGCTTGCTCGCGGGAGTAGGGGCGGTCCCATTGATCGGCGCATACGACCTCCGCCGTGTGGGGCGCGTTCTTCAACGGATTGTTGAGCTTGTCCGCCGCGCCGCTTTCGACCGCCGACATCTCGCCGTGAATGGAGATCATGGCGTCACAGAAGCGATCCAGTTCGCATCGCGCTTCGCTTTCGGTCGGTTCCACCATCAACGTCCCTGCCACCGGCCAGCTCAAAGTGGGCGCGTGAAACCCGTAATCGATCAGCCGCTTTGCGACGTCTTCAGCCGTGGTGGACTTGAAGGCGCGCAAATCCACGATGCACTCGTGGGCAACCAGTCCCGAGGGGCCCTTGTAAAGCGTCGGAAAGTGGCGCGAAAGCCGGGCAGCGATGTAGTTCGCGTTGAGGATCGCCACTTTCGAGGCCTCGCGAAGTCCGTCCGGCCCCATCATTCGGAGGTACATCCACGAGATCACCAGAATGCTCGCGCTGCCCCAGGGCGCCGCCGCCACGGGGCCGATGCCTTGCGCGCCGCCAGTCGTCACGAGTCGGTGGCCCGGGAGAAACGGCGCAAGATGTTTAGCCACACAGATGGGACCAACGCCCGGTCCGCCGCCCCCGTGCGGAATGCAAAAAGTCTTGTGCAAATTCAGGTGGCAGACATCCGCGCCAATCGCGCCGGGACTTGTGAGTCCAACCTGGGCGTTCATGTTCGCGCCATCCATATAGACCTGCCCGCCGTGGGCGTGGATGATTTCGCAAATGGCGCGGATGGTTTCCTCGAAGACGCCATGAGTGCTCGGATAGGTGACCATGAGGCAGCTCAGGTCGTCCTTGTGCCGGGCCGCTTTGGCCGTGAGATCGGCCAGGTCGATGTTGCCTTGCGGGTCGCATGCGACCGGGACAACTTTCATTCCCGCCATCACGGCCGAGGCGGGATTCGTCCCGTGCGCGCTGGTCGGAATGAGACAGACCCGGCGGGCCGATTCTCCCCGGGACTCGTGCCACGCGCGGATGACGAGCAACCCGGCGAATTCGCCCGTGCTGCCGGCGTTGGGTTGCAGCGAAGTGGCCGCGAAGCCGGTGATTTCCGAGAGCCAGCCTTCGAGATCCTTGAAGAGGCGCTTGTAGCCTTCGGCCTGCCACGTCGGAGCGAAGGGATGGAGCCGGCCAAACTCGGGCCACGTGAGCGGCAACATCTCGGCGCTGGCGTTGAGTTTCATCGTGCAAGAGCCCAGTGGGATCATGCTTGCCGTGAGCGACAGGTCGCGCGATTCGAGACGCCGGATGTAGCGCAACATCTCCGTCTCGCTGTGATGACGATTGAAGGTGGGATGGGCCAGGAAGGGGGTCGTGCGCGCAAACGGCGCAGGGAAATCCGGGTATGTGTTTAACGTAGCTGCGACCGTGAGGTCGCGGGACGGGGGCGCTGAATCTCTGGATCGATTGTCGCCGCTAGAGAATTCAGCCCGCGACCTCACGGTCGCAGCTACGCTAAACGGATACAAATCCGTCTCCGCGCTCCGTGACAGGTCCACGATCGTGAAGGGCGGGGCTTTTCCGCGATTGAAAATGCGGATCAGCATCTCAAGATCCTCTGTCCCCGTCGTTTCATCGAGTGACACCCCCACGCTCTGCGCATCGAACACGCGAACGTTGATAGAATGTTCTTCGGCGAGCTTCACCAGGTCTCTGGCGTGCCCTTGGCCGAGGTTGATCTTCAGCGTGTCGAAAAAGCTTTCCGTGACGACCTCGACGCCGAGCTTGCCCAGAGCCGCAGCGAGCAGGGAAGTCATCCGTTGAACGCGCCGCGCGATGTTCCTCAGCCCTTCCGGCCCGTGGTATACCGCGTACATGCTGGCGATGACAGCCAGCAGCACCTGGGCAGTGCAAATGTTGGACGTGGCTTTCTCGCGCCGGATGTGTTGCTCGCGGGTTTGAAGCGTGAGTCGCAGGGCGGGGCGCCCTTGGGCATCCTTCGACACGCCGACGAGCCGGCCGGGCATCGAGCGCTTGAACTCATCGCGCGTGGCGAAGAACGCGGCGTGCGGGCCACCGTAACCGAGCGGCACGCCGAAACGCTGCGAGTTCCCGACGACGATGTCCGCGCCCCACTCGCCCGGTGGCGCCAGCAAGGTCAGCGCCAGCAGGTCGGTGGCGACGATGACCAGTGCGCCGGCGGCGTGGGCTTGCTCCACAAAGGCGCGGTAATCGTGGAGGTTGCCGTCCGTCGCCGGGTACTGGAGCAAGACCGCGAAGAAAGGAGCGCTCTCTGCCGGGAAGCGGAGCGTATGATGGTTCCCGACGACTACCTGGACGCCAATGGCGGCCGCGCGCGTGCGGACCACTTCGATGGTTTGCGGAAGGCAAGTGTCGGAGATGAATAAAGTATTCCTGGACTCGCTGCCTTTCAACCCGTGCGCCATCGCCATCGCCTCGGCGGCCGCGGTCCCTTCATCCAGGAGCGAAGCGTTGGCGATTTGCATGCCGGTGAGGTCCGCCACCATCGTTTGAAAGTTCAACAATGCTTCGAGACGGCCCTGGGAGATTTCCGCCTGGTACGGAGTGTATTGGGTGTACCAGCCGGGGTTTTCGAGGATGTTCCGCTGGATGACTCCGGGCGTGACGCAATCGTGGTAGCCCATCCCGATGAAGCTGCGAAAAACTCTGTTTTGCGAGGCGATGGCGCGCAACTCGGCCAGCGCGCCATATTCGCTGCGGGCGGCGGGAAGGTTCAGCGGCTGGCCGAGGCGGATGTCCTTGGGGACTGCCGCATCGATCATCGCGTCGAGCGAAGGAAAGCCGCAAGTCTTGAGCATCGCGGCGATGTCGTCTGCATCCGGCCCGATGTGGCGCGAGGGGAAGCGGTCAGTCCAGGGCAAAGGATTGACGGCAGGAGAGCGGGAGTCAGTCATGTTCACAAAGCGTCGAGTCGCGGAACGATTCGCGTGCGATCCAGATCAAAATCGAGGGGCAAAAGTGAATTCCCGACGGGGCCAAAGCAAGAGGGAAGTCCATTGCCCAGCGGGGGTTGTGGACTGCGCCGGCAGAGCGCAGCGGCGACGGCGCTTTCGAATCGGCAGAGTCGCGCAGGAACGAGTGGCCGTCCCGACGAAAAGCGGTGTCGCGCTACGCTTGCCACCGCAGTCCAAATTGACTCATGGTCACGCGCCCTGCAACGCTTGTTCGAGTAGCGCTGTTTCCCGCGCGGCGAACGGCAGCTTGAGGGCTTCGGTGCGCGCAGACTCAGTCATCTTTTGCCAGGATTTGCGCAGGGCATTGACCATCTTTTCGGCGTCGGTCTTCGCCGCCAGATCAGCGAATTGGAACTGGAGGAAGACCAGGCAAAGCGCATCCTCCAGAACGCGGCTGTCGGGATCGCGGGGAAAATCCTTTTTCAAGTTGAGGGCCTGGACCTGGCAGACGAACTCCTCTCCGTAACCCACCTCGCACAGGATATGCCCGGATTTCTCGGCGTGGAATTTCTTCAGCTCGGTGCGCCATTTGAGATAACCGGCGCGGTCCATTGGATAGCGGCCGCGCGGAATCATCCAGCGGCAGAGGTGCTGGCAGCGGGCCGCCAGCCGCAGCGCCTCGGAGGCGTCGGGCTTGAGGCGCAGCACCGCGTCGGTCAGCCGCTCGGCGTAAACCAGCTCGCGCGGGCGCGGGACGCCCGAGACCAGTTCGGTGTTCGGGTCGCAAGCGTTCTCTTCGTCGAAGCGCCGAAGGGCGGCTTCAAAACGGGCCTCGTTCCGGGCAGGCGGGGCAAAAGCTTCATCGGCCGTCATGGCCCATCAGCGTGGGGTAAGGGACGGCGAGTTTCGACACAAAAGTTGCGCGGCGGCGGGATCACAATGGCAGGCGCCGAATCGTATTGACCCACTCTTCAGCTTCACTTGCCGCCCAGGCCAGGAATAGATGTGCCCGATTGGACCTTCTTTTGAACTTTGAACTTTGAACTTTGAACTGTGAACTGTGAACTGTGAGCTTCTGCCTGACCAATTCACCTGCCGCCTTGGATCCGCTCCTGGAGGATTTTGGCCCGCTCGTCGCCGGGGTCCAGTTCGAGGGCGCGCTGGATTACACGGCCGGCTTCGTCGCGCGCGCCGGTTTGGTGGAGCAGATCGGCCAGCAGGATGTACGCGTCGATGAACTCGGGGCTGAACCGGATCGCGTCGCGAAAGGGCTGGATCGCATCGCGGCCGCGGCCGGCCCGCGCCAGCGCAAAGCCCAGGTTGTAGTGAGCCTCGCCGAAGTCAGGCTTGATTTGCACGGCCCGCTCGAACGATTCGGCGGCTTCCGCGTAGCGTTCCTGGCAGAGCAGTGCCACGCCGAGGTGGAAGTGGCCGTTCACCGTCCCTGGCGCAAGCCGGATGTGTTCGCGCAACGCCTTCTCCGCGCCCGGACAATCCTTCGATTCCATCCGCGCCTGCGCCAACAGAAGCCAGCTTTCGGCGTTGCCGGGATGTTCACGGAGGAGTTGGTCGAGCAACGGCTGCGCGGCCTTCAGCTCACCCGCGTCCAGGAGCTGGCGCGCCCGATTCAGGCGCCCGGGCAAATCAATTCGACGCGCGCCCAACTCGTCGCGGAACGGATCGGGCCAGCCGCGATCCACCGGCAGCGCGCGGGCACGCCCGGCGGCGCTCTCGGCGGTGGCGTTGTCGCCGAGGGATTGGGCCGCGGCGGCCAAGAGCGAGTGGGCGGTGCGAATGGTGTGCGGATCGCGCAGGCAACGTTCGAGAAGCGCTCGCGCTTCGGCGGCGCGTCCGGCGGCAAGTTTGAGGCGCGCGAGGCCGACCATCGCGGCCGTGTGATCCGGGCGGACGCGGAGCAGTTCGTCGAACTGTGTCGCGGCTGCTTCGGACTGGCCGCGTTCGGCGAGCGTTTCAGCGAGGCGAAGGCGCGGGGCATCCGGATTGGCGCCCGCGAGGTCCGCCGCCCGCTTCAAGTCGGCGAGCGCGGTATCCGCGTCGCGCGGGAGCAGCGCCAGCGCGCGAAGGTAGGGCCAACGCGGCTCTCGTGGATCCAACCGCGCGGCAGTGGCGTAGGCGGTGGAGGATTCGTCGAGGAATTCATAGACGTAAAGCATCATCGCCAGTTCGCCCCAGGCCAAGGAGTCATTCGGGGTTTTCCGAAC
>CAZZAQ010000264.1:0-6656 GCA_964652165.1 uncultured Bifidobacterium sp. | reverse complement strand
CCAGTCTGGCCCGCTCGCTCAAACCCTTCATGGCATCTAACCCGGCCCTCGCGTCACGGTTGCAATCCACGCGTCCCGCGGGCCGGGTCGCTGAGCTTGGGTCGTTCGGCGTCACCAAGCGTAATGAGCAAAACAGTGAAGGGAAAATGAAAACTCAAACTGAAGGGCCAAAGACGGACGACAAAGCGTTTCAGGTAGCGGCAGGAAAAATGGGGCTGAAGATGATTACAGGAACTGCGGCAAACACTGTTTTCTTGCTCTTGCTGGCGCTCGGTGGGTTCGGAGCCTTTTACTATTTTCCAGAGAAACGGCTGCCTGCTGTTACATGCGGCCTTCTGTCCATTTCAGGCGCTATCTTGTGGTGGCGGCTCATCCGACCATGGGCAGCAGACCTGCGGAGGCGCGAGACACGTTGTCCTGTCTGTGGTGGCGCCGCACGCGTGACAGTTTCCGATAGGTTAGTTTGTTCAGGTTGTGGCCGCCGTGCGACAACGAATTACTAGCCAGGTTGAATCGGCTGGATCCCGCCTGAACAGCATGCCGCCTAACCCTCAGCGTAGCATCGGGCGGAGCGCGCGAGGGATCCAGGGAACGGGGAGGACGTCGTCGCGCGGCGCCTCATTGCTACCGTGTGTTGGACGTTTTCCATCATTGCGCCTGACACCTCACCATTGTTCGGGACTTCGTTTCAGGTGAGTGATGATTTCCGCGAAGTGAGAGTGCGCTGGCGGAATTCGCGAACTCCGAAAGCCATAGCCAGACAGGCTCAGTTTGCGAGGAAAAACTGATGGCGAACGGCCGTCTCGCTTCCCCATACTCGCCTCGCATGTCCAAGACCGCAGTCGTCACCGGCGCCGGGAGCGGCGTCGGGCAGTCCCTGGCCCTGAAGCTGGCCCAGCAAGGCTGGCGCGTCGCCCTCGTCGGCCGCCGCGCCGGGGCGTTGAACGAAACCGCGAAGCGCGCTGGCCCGCTGGCGAAGCAATTCCTCGTCTGCCCGTGCGACATCGGCGAAGCGGACGCGGTGCAGGCGCTGGCGAAGCAGGTTTTGGCCGAGTTCAAGGAAGTCGAGGTGCTCGTCAACGCCGCGGGCACCAACGCGCCGCGCCGCGCCCTCGAAGTGCTCTCGCTGGAAGACTACCACGCGATGATCGACACCAACCTCAATGGCGCCTACTACTGCGTGCAGGCGTTCCTGCCGCAGATGCGCGCCCGCCGCAGCGGCACCATCGTCAACATCGTCTCCGACGCCGGCAAACAGGCCAACCCCAAGGCCGGCCCCGCTTACGTGATGAGCAAGTTCGGGCTGTCTGGCCTCACCCAATCCATCAATTGCGAAGAGCGGTCGAACGGCATCCGCGCTTGCGCCATCTTCCCCGGCGACATCGACACGCCGCTGCTCGATAAGCGCCCATCGCCTCCCGACGCTGCCGCCCGCGCGAAGATGATGAAGTCCGAGGACATCGCCGACTGCGCGTTGCTATGCATCAATCTGCCGCCCCGCGCCGTGGTGGAGGAGATGCTCGTGCGGCCGGGATGAGGGACGGGCCGCGGGTCTCCTGACCCGCAGCATGTCCGTCAGCCGGTCGCCGCTGGGAATTGCCGACACTCCACCTCGTTCCTGGCAGCTGCGCGAAGTTTCGCTCCAGCGAAGTGGCTGTTTAGCGTAGCTGCGACCGTGAGGTCGCGGGCTGTATCCTCTGTGGGTGAAAACGCCGATCCAGATGTCCATCGCCCTCCGTCGCCGTCCCGCGACCTCACGGTCGCGGCTACGCTAAATAGCCACCCTGCAAAACTGTCCGCTATTCGTAGCGGTGGTCGTGCCCGGTTGTGACCGCGGCCGGCAGCTTCGCCTCGGGATGCGCGGCCAGGTAGGCGTCCACGTCCTTGGTCACCACGAGCTGGCCCCACATGTTGGGCCAGTGGTTGGGATAGGTGCAGACGTACTCGAATTCGCCTTCGTCGTGCAGGCCGCTGAAGCTCAGCGTCGCTTTCTGGCCGGAATCGAGCAGGCGCGTGGCGGCGACGATGTCGGTGGTTTTGGGCATAAACGCCCGGCCGCGATCGTCCAGCTTGTCGGGTGGCATCAAGTCGGCGGCCTTGCCGACTTTCTCGCGCGTCCCCGGCTTTACGACGACGAGGTTGTGCTGCATGAAGTCTTCGTTGACGAGGATGATTTCGAAGGGCTTGCCGGCCTCGACCACGAGGCGCGGGGTGTCGTAGCGCATCTGCTCGCGCACGGTCTTGATGACGAACACGGTCACGCCAAGATCGCGCAGTTCCCTGCGGAGCGCGGAGGCGCGGTCCGCGGGCAGGGCGCCGGCAAGGTCGCTGGCGACGTTCACGGTCTCGATGAAATCCTGCGCCGTGCGTTCGCTGGCCGGCACGTTCTTCGCCCAGGCGAGCAACGCGGTGGCGGCGCTTGCGGCCTGGTCCTTGGCCCACGCGGCGCGGGGCAGGACCCGCATGCCGCCCACGGCGTCCGTAACGCCATCCCCTTTGGCGATGAGTCCGGCGAGAGCGGTGAAAGTGACCTGCTGGTCGCGCGGCATCGCGACGGCGGCGCGGATGGCAGCGCGGCGAATCGAAACGGCAGGATCGGCGCCGCCGACGGGGATGCGGGCGCTCTTCGCGGGCGCGGCATTGCCGGCCTTCTTGAAAACTTCACCCCGTTTGCCATCCAGCACGGCGAGGGTGAAACCGTCGAGTCGCTTGCCGAGCTCGCCGTCGGTGCGGTTCCAAATGCCGACGCTCTCGATCGGTTTCTCCGAGCCGAGATCGACTTCCCACCAGGGGTTTTTCTCGTCTTCCCTCGTGTGGGTGGATGTGCCGGCGCCGTATTCGCCGTTCGTCTTACCGTCGATGGCGCGGTTCGGGTTGCCGCCGCTGGCCGTGCTGCTCTGCCTGGCCTTGCCTTGGGGGGCAATGTTCTTCCCGCCGCTGAAGACTTCGACTTCGGCCAGCGTGAGGGTGCCGTTGCGCGGCAGTTCGATGCGAAGATAACGGCCGGCGACGGGCCTGGCCCTGGACATCTTGAATTCGGCAGGCAGGTCGCCGAGCAGCGGCTTCACGCGGTCGTAGGCTTTGCTCCGGAATTCCGAGTCGTTGAGGTAAGGAATGCCGTTGAGCAAGTCGGAGAGTGTCCCCGGGGATTTGGCGGCCTGGGACCAGAGCGCTTCGAAGCCGTCATCCGCCAGCGCGAGCGCAGCCCATGCGGGGGCGCGGACCTCGGAGGGGTTCGCGGAGTTGACGAGCCTGGCCAGGCGCGGGCGTTCGGCCTTCAAGTTCGATGGTTCGTTGAGCGGCAACAGACGCGCCAGGCCGGCGGCGGAGAAGGCGTCGGACTTGACGGACTCGAGCGCGCCGAGCAATTCAACGACACGGCTGGTCTTGCGCTCCCTGGCGAGTGTGTCGAGCGTTTCAATCCGCTGGGCATCCAGTACGTCAGGTCGCGTGAGCATCGCCACGAGAACGGCTGGGGTGCGCTTGAGCCGCTGCAATTCGGCGGCACTGAGGCTGCCCATGAGGCGCTGGATGCCCGCGGGATTGTCCGCGGCGATGGGGACACCTTCGGCGATGGCCTTGCGCCAGTACTTCTCAAGCTGCCGGAGCGTCTCCTTGAGCGTGTAGTCCAGGTAATAATCGGTCGGCTGCTTGAGCGCGGCGAGCGCGACATCGGCGGCCTGCGCGTCGCGGTAATAGCTGGCGGCGCGGACGGCTTCGAGGCGGGCGCGCGGGTGCTGGTCTTCGGCGAGCTTCTTCAACAGCGCCAGCGAGTCGGGCACGCGGTCGCGCCAGTAGCACAGGACGCGGCCGGCTTGGGCGCGGGCCCGCGCGTCGGGGGACGCCAGCCGATTCTTGAGGAGGTCGAGGTCGACGACGTTGTGCCACTGATGGACCCAAAGGGCTTCCATCATGTGGTGCTCGTAGTTGGGGTCGGACTTGTCGAGCGCGGCGGCCCACTTCCTGGTGGCGGCGATGACCCTGGCGGAATCGTGCTTGCCCAGCTCGATTTTGGCGAGTTCGCGCACGCCGTCCTCGTGCTCTTTCAAGAGTTCCAGCAGCGCGGGGATCGGCTGACCGTCGATTTTCTTCGGCTTGAGCAATGGGCGGCCTTCGTAAGTGATGCGGTAGATGCGGCCGTGTTCGTGATCGCGGTTCGGGTCGCGGAGATGATGCTGCATGTGGCCGATGATGTTGTTGGCCCAGTCGCAGAAATAGAGCGTCCCGTCGGGGCCGACGCTGATGCAGATGGGACGAAAATTCGGGTCCGTCGAGGAGATGAGATGCTCCATCGTTTCGCCTTTCAGACCGGAGCCGTCTTCACTGACCTTCACGCGGTAAATGCCCTGGAACGAGATGACGTTGATGTTGAGAAAATTGCCCTGGAACTCCTCGGGGAAATGGCGGCTGCTGAGGATGCCGGTGGCCGGGCACGGGCGCGATGGGCGCGCCCAGAAATCCTTCAGGTTCGAGTGCTTGCCCGAGTCGAGCCGGCCGCTGAACGCCGGACCGAAGTACGTGTTGTTGCCGGTGGCGTCGGTGACCAGGTCGTTGCCCCAGTAATCGAAGACTCGCCCGTGCGGATTGGCGAAGCCGTAACTGACGTAAGTCTCGAATTTACCCGTGCAGGGTTCAAAACGGTAGATCCCGCCGTCAAAGTTCCGTACCGGCCCGGCGGCGGTCTCGACCTGCGTGCGGTGGAACACGCCGTCGCTAAGGTAAATCGCGCCGCCGGGTTCGTGGCAGATCGAGTTCGCGGTGTGATGCGAGTCGGCGCTGTCCATGCCCATGAGCACCCGTTCCTTCCAGTCGGCTTTGCTGTCGCCGTCGGTGTCGCGCACGAACCACAAGTCCGGCGCTTGCATGACCAACACGCCGTCTTTGTAGAACTGGAAGCCGGTCGGGCAATTGAGATCGTCGAGAAACGGCGTGACCTTGTCCGCCCGCCCGTCGCCATTGGTGTCCTCGAAGACGAGGAGCTTGTCGCCGATCTTGCTCGTGGGGGTGCGCTCGGGGTAATTGCGCCACGCGGAAACCCACAAGCGGCCCCGGGTGTCCCACGCCATCTGCACGGGGTTGATCAGATCGGGGAACTGCTCCTCGTCGGCGAACAGGTTGACCTTCATGCCGGAGTGAAGAGTCATCCTGGAAATGGCTTCCTCGCCGGAGAGGAATGGTGCGACCTCCTGTCCCTCGGAGTACGGTTTGTTCGATCTGACTGGCGTGACGGGCGAAAGGTTGTCGTCCTTCACCACGAGGTCGCCGCCCCGGGCCACGGCCCAGACGCGTTGATCGCGGTTGGCGGTCAGCACGTCGCGCTGGGACATTTCCTCTTGCATCACCTTGTAGTTGGAGACGTGCGGAGCCTGGGCATTGCGATCGGTGATGAAGCCGCCTTTGCCCGGCTGGTAAGCGAGGGCGGATCGGCCGCCGTAAACATTGTATCCGTCCATCGTGCGGTAACGCTGGTGCCACTGACGGTTCTTCTCGTTGACGGCGGCGCGCAGCGGCTCGTTCAGCGGAGGCGCGTCCTCGCTGAACAGTCCCTTGAAGATGTCGGGCGCGAGCGCTTTGTCGCCGGCGTCGGTGAGGAGGAAGCCGTTCACCGTGAGCGACGCGCCCTTGCTCGCCGCGTCGGCGAAGAGTTGCTGCGAGGGCTTGAAGAGATCCACGAACGGGACGCCATTGGCGCGGGCGATCTCGGCCATCGCGTCGGTATAATCGCGCAGGCTGGAATTGTTGGGGGCGGGGTCGGGGAAGTTCGGGTCGCGATGCTTCTCGTTGGCGATGGGGGAGAAAAGGACGATGCGCGGGGGGCCTTTGCCGGAGTAGTTTTTAGCGGCGGTTTCCTTGAGGAACTTGTCGAGGTCGTCGCGGAACGTTTGAATGCCGTCGTAGCCCTTGAACGATTCGTTGAACCCGTAGAAGGCGAACACCACGTCGGCCTGGACTTTTTCCAGCCAGTTGTCGCGCGGGCCGAAGTTCTCGGACCGGTGCCACGTGGCGACTTCGTCGCCCGACGCGGAGAGATTCCGGAACACGAGGTCGTGGCCGGGGAACTTCTGGTGGATGAGCGTTTCGAGGTAGCCCGAGTGCTGCATCCGGTCGGGCAGCGCGTTGCCGAGGAGGGCGACATGGTCGCCGGGTTTCAGCGCGAGTTTCGGCGCTTGAGCCTGGACGCCGAAGGCGGAGGCCAGGCTGAACCCGAGGGCGAGGAGACGTTGGTGCATAAATGAAGGCGAAGTCTAGGAGCGCGAAGGCAAAATGCGAAAGGCGGAAATTGTCGTTTTTGTCAGGCAGAAGATGACGCTGCGGGACGGCGGAGTCTTCACTGCGTTTGCAGGGACCTTGCCAGTCGCAGCCGCCGTCGCAGAATCGGGAAGTTTGGGGGATTAACAGAAAAGCCCGCCCCCAAGTATGTAGCTGCGACCGTGAGGTCGCGGGATCGGGACGCTCGAAGTTGAGCGTCGGCGTCGAATTCGTTCCCGCTTGAGAATCCAGCCCGCGACCTCACGGTCGCAGCTACCCTAAACGGATGCGCGCCAAATGGCGCGGGGTTCAATATCGGACGGTTCTATTCCCGCGGACCCCTGGCTTACTGGGGCTGAGGCTGAGGCTGTGGCGGCCGGCGCCGGTCGCCGCCGCGGCGGCCACCG
>CAZZAQ010000263.1:4402-6658 GCA_964652165.1 uncultured Bifidobacterium sp. | reverse complement strand
CCTCCCCCGCCGAGGGGGAGAGGGTCGGGGTGAGGGGGCTGCCGCGTGACAAGTGAACTGCTGCGACGTCCGCCGCACTCTCCCTCTCCTCCTCGGAGGGCAAGGGCTGGAGTGAGGGGTGAGGCGGCACGGTCATTTCTTCTGCTTGGCTGCTTCGTAAGCCATCACGTCGTTGTACGAATCATCGAATCGCTCTGCGAATGAATCGACAACACTCTGGTAGGCTGAGGTCATCCCCTTAGCCGGGTACTGTGCGACACGGTTGCGAATGGCAAGCACCTCACTGCCGTCTCGCTCAAGAAACGCTCTCATGGCGTCGGCGAACTCGTTGTAGCCCGGTATCTGCCCATCACATCGAGCGCGCTTCAAGTGCGCAATCGCCCTTCGGCGCTCTCCCTCGCCCGCCAGCAACTGAGCGGCGTGAAAATGCAGCATCCCCGCCTGCCGGGCCGTCAACTCTCGGTGACGCTTCAGATAATCCTCAATGAGAACTACTGCCTCCCGATTTCGTCTCTCTTTGTGCAACGTGCGCCACCCTGCGCCTGGCGTCTGGTCGAACTGGTTGTACCGCAGCGAAAGCAAGACTGCCCGACTGCTGTCCTCTGGCAGCGAAGCGCAGCCGAAGAAGCACATGCAGAGCAATGACGAAGTGACTCGGTGAATCATCAGCTAGTTCGTTTTGGTGGCGGAATTGTTCGTAGGCGGCGGCCACGGATGAAATGTTACCGTAGGCACGCCCCTCTGTGCCGAGCCAGTTTTGGTGCCGCTGCTCGACCAAAGGGCAATCAGGAGAACCAAGGTAAAAACCAAACCAACGGCGAAAACGATGACTTTGCGGTTCATACTCCTGAATAGACACCGGTGTTGCGTGGTTTTGTATGGCCTTTCGTTTGTCCGTGCTGGTGCAAGTGCCGCCTAGACCCAAGCTCAGCGACCCGGCCCGCGAGGGGCCGCGATTGCAACCGCAGCGCGATGGCCGGGTTCGCTGCAGTGCATGGTCGTCAGAGCGCACACGGCTGCACAGATTCTGAGATGCGCCCGTCCGCGGCCGTTCGCCCACGTTTTCCTTGACCTGTCGAGGGACCGCCGGAAAGCTTCGGGCGAATCCAACGCACCCGCCATGAAAAAATCCTTCCTGTTTCCGCTCGCAGCCGCCATGGCCGCGATGGTTCCGGCCTGCTCCCGGCTCACGCCGCCGCCGCCGAATATCTCGGTCCATCACGCCGAAAGCTTCGGCCAGATCGAGGTGCTCGATCCGCGGCTCAACGCGCTCCTTGCGCCGGGCACGCCCCTCGAGAAACTGGCGTCGGGGTTTGACTGGTCGGAAGGTCCGGTGTGGATCAAGCCGGGGAAGGCGCCTGTCTCCGCCGGGCCGGCGTCGATCCGGGCGGGCGGTTACTTGCTGTTTTCCGATGTGCCGAGCAACACCGTCTATCGCTGGAGCGCCAAGGACGGCGTGAGTGTATTCGTCAAGCCGAGCGGCTACACCGGCTCGACGCCGCGCGGCGGCGAGCCTGGCTCCAACGGCCTCACGGTGGACAGCGAGGGGCGGCTGGTATTGTGCGAGCACGGCGACCGGCGCGTCGGCCGGATCGAGAAAAACGGGCGGCACGTTTCACTGGCGGATCGTTTCATGGGCAAGCGTTTCAACAGCCCGAACGACGTGGT
Organism: uncultured Bifidobacterium sp.; assembly: GCA_964652165.1. Lineage (GTDB taxonomy): Bacteria > Verrucomicrobiota > Verrucomicrobiia > Limisphaerales > JADJPG01 > DASTLJ01. The sequence continues at coordinate 4,990 of CAZZAQ010000263.1, read as the reverse complement.
GTTCAAGTCCAACGGCGATCTTTACTTCACCGACCCGCCGTACGGCCTGGAGAAAAACGTGGACGATCCAAAGAAGGAAATTCCTTACCAGGGTGTGTATCGAGTGAAGCCCAATGGCGAGGTCACTTTGCTCACCGACCAGATTACGCGCCCCAACGGCCTGGCGTTCGCGCCCGACGAAAAAACCCTCTACGTCGCGTGCAGCGATCCGAAGGTGGCCGTCTGGATGGCTTACGACGTGAAGGCCGACGGCACGCTCGCCAACGGCCGGGTCTTCTTCGACGCGACGCCGATGGTCAGCCCGCAAAACCCGGGCCTGCCCGACGGCCTGAAGGTGGACGCGCGGGGTAATCTGTGGGCGACCGGCCCCGGCGGCGTGCTCATTCTTAGTCCGGACGGCAAACATCTGGGAACGATCAAAACGGGCGAGGCCACCGCCAACTGCGCGTGGGGCGAGGACGGCTCGACGCTTTACATCACGGCGGACATGTTCCTGTGCCGGGTGCAAACCAAAGTGAAAGGAGCAGGCTGGTAGAGTTGACTTCAAGCTAATTCATAGCTCGCATGAAACGCCCACAGCCCGTAGCC
>CAZZAQ010000263.1:0-4392 GCA_964652165.1 uncultured Bifidobacterium sp. | reverse complement strand
CCGCCTCCTCACGTCGGCGGCTACGGCGCGTATGCAATATGCGGGTTAGCCACGCGTGTCTCGTCGTCGGGCTTCCCGCCATTCTCCTGGCAACCTCCGCGCTTGCCGACGACTGGCCTCGCTTCCTCGGCCCCCGCGCGGACAATACTTCGGCTGAGACTGGCCTGCTCGACCCGTGGCCGACGAACGGCCCACCGCTCCTCTGGGAGAAGGCTATCGGCACCGGCTACTCCGCGCCGAGCGTGCGCGGGGAGTGGCTGGTGCTGCACCACCGCGTCGGCGGCGAGGAGATCGTGGAGGCGTTCGAAGCCGCGACGGGCAAGCCGCGCTGGCGCCACGCGTATCCGAGCCGATTCGTTGACCCGTATGGCTACAACAACGGGCCGCGTTGCACGGCCTTGCTCCCAACTAACCGGTGTTACACATTCGGCGCGGAGGGCAAACTGGTTTGCCTCGAGCTCCAAACCGGCAAGCCCGTCTGGCAGCGCGACACGGCGAAGGATTGGACCGTGCCTGAGGCGTTCTTCGGCGTCGGCGGCACGCCGCTGCTCGAAGGCGACCGTCTGATCGTCATGGTCGGCGGACAGCCCAACTCGGGTGTCGTCGCGCTGGACGCGGCGAGCGGGGCGACGCTTTGGGAGAACGTCGGCCGAACCAACTGGGACGGAGTTGTCACCCTCGGCTGGCGCAACGAGAAGCCCTACGCGTGGACCGGCGAGGAAAAGCAAGCGAGCTATTCGACACCCGTCGCGGCGACAATCCACGGACGGCGCCACATTCTTTGCCTGATGCGGCAAGGTCTGGTCTCGCTCAATCCGACGAATGGAGAGATCTATTTCACACGGTGGTTCCAATCCTTCGCCAATGATTCGGTTAATGCAATGTGTCCGGTGGTGCAGGACGACCTGGTGCTGATCTCGGCGGCCTATTTCCGCAGTGGCGCTCAGGTGCTGCGGGTGAAGCCCGACGGGAAATCCTACGACGTTGCGTGGAGCATCCCGAAGAGTCCGTTCGAGCGTGACGCCGCGACCGGCCAATGGGCGCCGACCGTGCTGGAGATCCATTGGAATACGCCGGTGCTCCTCAACGGCTTTCTTTATGCATTCAGTGGGCGTGACGAACCGGACGCCACCTTCCGTTGCGTCGAGTTCAAAACCGGCCGGCTGGCCTGGAGCCGCGATGAGAAGTGGAAGAAGCACCCGCCGCCCGATGAGCCATTCCCAACCTACGCCCGCGGCTCGGCCATTCTCGCGGACGGCAAATTGATCGTGCTGGGCGAGGGAGGAAAACTCGGGCTGTTCAAACCGAATCCCAAACAAGCCGAGGAACTCTGCTCGTTTCAGGTTCCGCAACTCCACTACCCTTGCTGGGCCGCGCCGGTGCTATCGAACAAGCGCCTCTATTTGCGGAGCGAGGATCGACTGGTTTGCTTCAACCTGGGGAAGTGAGCCGCGACGCTTCACCGGGGTCATCCCCGTAGCGGGCTGCTTACGGTGAGGGGGCCGGAAGGGGTGGAGGATTCGTCGGAGGCGGGAGGGCGTCCGGCGGCATCTGGCCTGGTGGCGGGCGAAACGGGCCTGCCTGGCGGGGACCCTGACCGTTCGGACGCGGAAGCCCCAGTTCGCCACCGCGCGGCGGCGGCATCCGACGCCCATCGGGCGTGAACCGCGTATCTGGCAGGAATCCCGAATTGTCACCTGGCGGTCCGCGAAACTCGCCACCGCGGTTGGCCAGTCTCCTCTGCTGCACCCGATCCCAAAGCTGGTCCAGATTCCGCTGTTGGTCGGCGGTCAGCTCCTGTTTGATGTCGTCCCGCAGCTTGGCGAATAGGCCGGGAAGATCTGGCTCGATGAGGCGCATCATGTCGGCCACGTAAGCCTGGCGCTCGCGAATGATGCCGTGGATTTTCCTCCGTTGTTCGGGCTGGAGGTTGAGCGTGTTGACCGCGCGCTGAAACTGGTCGAACCGCGCCATCGGCCAGCCGGGCTGCGGGGGAGGCAGAGGGGGATGGACTTTCCGGACCAGCAAACCGCCGGTCACGACGCCCGCGGCGAAAATGACGACCGTGGCCAGGACGGTCAGGATGACGTGACGCGGTTTCACGGGACGCTCTCGAAATCGTCCATGGACGCCAGGATACTTTGCTCAACGCCTTCCGAGAAACTGCCGTCCTCCTCGTCTGTGGCTTGGAGCGGCAGGACGCTGGTGAGCAGCGCGACGGCCGCGCAGGCGGCGGCGCCGAACCACAGCGCCCGGCTCCACGCCAGCCATTCACTGGGCTGCGGCGCGGCAGTCAGGCGAGCCATGATGCGCTTTTCGAACGCGTAGGGCACGTGGCCGTCCGGGGGATTCCTGCGGGCCGCGGCGAGGAGCTTGTTTTGCAACTCAGAGAGGTTCATAGACTCACATTTCGGCAGACGCCGCGCTCGGGCGGCAGGTTACAGGTACTTCTCCTGGGCAATCCGCCGCAGGCACTTTCGCATTTCCGCGCGGGCGCGAAAGGCGCGGACTTTCACCAGGGCCGCCGACCACCCGGTCAGCGCCGAGATTTCCTTCACCGGGCGATCCTCGATCTCGAGGAGCGTAATGACGAGCCGTGCCGCGGGAGACAGCATGGCCAGGAGGCGTTCCACGAGCTGGCGCGCGGCGTCGGAGTCCTCCCGGGCCTCCTCGGGCGCCCGCACGAACTGCTCCAACCAGTCGTTTTCCGGGCCGGTCAAGTCGGTGAAGCTGCTTTCGCGGCTGCGCTGGTGTTCGCGGAGGAAGTCGTAGCAGGTCCGCACTGCCAGGCGCATCAGCCAGTGCTCGAAGGGCGCCTCGCCTCGAAAGCTGGAAAGCTTCTGAAACGCCTTGCTCCAGACCTCCTGGACGATGTCCTCGACCTCGCTCTCGCGCCGGGCGTATCGCCGGGCCGTGGCGAACACGCGGGGCGAATACTTCGCTACCAGCGGCTCGAAGCTGGCTGTGTCGCCCCGCAGCACCGCCGCGATCAGGTCGGCGTCGCTCTGTTCCATGCACACAGATTCTTGCATCAAGCCGGCTCCGCCAAAACAAAAAGCCACTGCGCGAGAGCAGTGGCTCGAGTCGAATCCAAACTCACGAATCGCACTAGTTTAGCGTAGCTGCGACCGTGAGGTCGCAGGCTGAATTCTCAAGAGGGAACGAAAACGATGCCGCTCCCCAGCCTTCTGCGTCGCCGTCCCGCGACCTCACGGTCGCAGCTACGCGAAACGCGTACCACGAATCTTCGGGCTATGTGCAGTTGGACGATTTATTTCGCTTTAACGGGCTCGTCGGGCTTGGAAAGTTTGATGGCCGTCCCGGATGGCAGCGGCAGGCCGAGAGGAAGCCTTGGGCCCGATTCCAGCCGTTTGAGCATTCGTTCCATGTTCTGGAGCCGGCGGGTTTCCTCCTCGGTGATGCTGCCGTCGGCCTTCTTCTTGTTCAAGGTGGCCATCTGCTCCTCGATGCGTTTCTGGAACACTTTGCGCCGGGCCTCACGTTCTTCGGCGGACATCGTGGCGAGCGCGGGGCGGCCGAGGGCGTTTGTTTCGCGCCACTCCCGAATCCTGGCTTCGCGCTGCTCGGGCGGGAGGTCCTTGATTTCGTCTCGGAGTTTCTGCACCTCGGCCCGGCGCTTGAGGAGGGCATCGGCGGCTGGCGCGCCAAGGCCGCCTTTCTCGCGCAAGGCTTTGAGTCGGGCAGTGCGCTCTTCAGGGGTCAAATTCTTGATGCTTTCGCGAATCTCCTCGCGCGTGGGCCGCCCGGGCGGGGGCGCCGGCTCGTCGGCAGCGCGGAGGGCGGCGGCCGGCCCAATTGCCGCTAGCAGGAGCGCCGTGAAGCCCAGAAGTGCGGTGCGAGTCATAACGTGTCTTTCTGCCGTCGGCGCGGGTCGATCGGGACCGGCGCGAACGAGAAAACAGACGCCGGCTCGCGCCGGGAGGTTACACGACCGACGGCTTGGGGAAGGTGCCTGGACCGGATTGAATTCGGTCAAGCCCCACCAAAGGGGTGTTCGGACCGTTGGATGCCCAGTGTCTTCTCGAACTCGGCGGAAAACCGTGCGAGGTGGTCGGTGATCTTTTGGGGTTGCTCGACCAGCGTGTTGGCCATCCGCGCGGAGGAGGAAGGATTGTATTTGATCAACTCGGCCGCCGCCACGATGAGCGAGAGGTTGTTATTCACGTCATGGCGCAAAGTTGAAAACTTCTTGCTCAACTCCTCGACTTGTTGCGGAGTCAACGTCACCGAACTTGCCTGCGTAGCCATGGGCGGCATGGTGGGCCGAAACCGGGCCGTTTGCAAGCGGCTTTGGGGCGGGAGCGGGGCGCAACCGGGCACACGCACCGCAGTGGGCCAGCCGACCCGGCTGGCATAGTCCTGCAAGCGACC
>CAZZAQ010000262.1:0-6661 GCA_964652165.1 uncultured Bifidobacterium sp. | reverse complement strand
GGCGGTGTCGGGGAACTACGCCTACGTGGCGGCCGATTTTGCCATGCACGTGATTGACGTGCGCAACCCGACCAACTGCGTGCGCGTGGGCGGCTATCCCACCAATACGGATGTCAGCGACGTGGCGGTGTCGGGTAACTACGCGTACGTCGTGGATGAGGATGACGAGTTCATGGTAGTTGACGTGAGCAACCCGACCAACTGCGTGCGCGTGGGCGGCTGTTACGCCGGGCAATATCCCTACGGCGTGGCGGTGTCGGGGAAATATGCCTACGTGAGTTACACCACGGATGACCGCGGTGGGGGCTTTCAGGTGATTGACGTGAGCAACCCAACGAACTGCGTGCCCGTCGGCAGGTATTTCACCGGTTTCAATGCCATCAGCGTGGCGGTGTCGGGGAACTACGCCTACGTGGCGAATGGGTCTGCGGGCTTGCAGGTGATTGACGTGCGCAACCCGGCCAACTGTGTGCGCGTGGGCAACTATGGCACCAGCGGGGGTGCCTTGGGCGTGGCGGTGGTCGCCGGCCGAATCTACGTGGCCGATGGGCCCGCGGGCTTGCTGGTCCTGCCCACGCTGCCCAACGTGCAGTTCACCGTGCGGGTGGACGCCACCACCAACGAGACTTTCACCCTCCAAGCCACCACCAACCTGACTCCCCCCATCACTTGGACGAATCTGTTGACCACCAACGTCCCCGCCATGCCCTTCGACTACGTGGATTACGACATAAAGATAGCCGAGAAGCCGCGGAAGTTCTACCGCGTCCGCCAGCCCTGAACCTCGTAGCAGCCGACGTGAGGAGGCGGATTCCCACGCCGGCCGAGCGTCCGCCTCCTCACGTCGGCTGCTACGGTTCATTGGCCCCATCCCTTGGACGCCGCTGTTGACCACCAACGTCCCCGCCATGCCCTTCGACTACGTGGATTTCGACGTGAAGATTTCCGAGAAGCCCCAGAAGTACTACCGCGTCCGCCAGCCTTAATCCTTGTAGCAGCCGACGTGTAAAAGCGGATTCCCACGCCGGCCGAGCGTCCGCCTCCTCACGTCGGACCGCGTTCCCCGGCCCCGCAGGGGCCAATGAATGTAGCCGGTGGGAAGCCTCGACCGCAGGGAGAGGCGCACCCACCGGTCCAGCCACCCCTACCTCATTGCGCCCCGGCGGGGCGCATGATTCGTCGCCGTCGTCTTGCATGCGGCCCTCCGGGGCGCCGGCCGTTTTCCCACCGGCACCGGTGGGTGCGCGCCGCGGTGCGGCGCTTCCCACCGGCTACATTCATCGGTGCCTCTGGCACCTGCGCCACCCGAGATAACATGCGGGTTCGCAACCCCGGACTGGAGGATGCAATACTTTCTGGATTGGTGTCGTCCAGCCCTTGCGCGGAAGCGCCCATCTGTCCCACCTGCGCCCGCGGTCACAAAGGCGTGATGCGTCTTCGCTCACCCCGGCCCGGCGCCGAGGATGCCCTGCCGGCGCGCCATCGCGGCGAACGGGCCGTTCGCTTTCAGCAGTTCCTGGTAACCGCCTTGCTCGACGATGCGGCCTTCGGCCAGCACGATGACGCGGTCCATCGACGCGAGCGTCGAAAGCCGGTGAGCGACGCAAATCACGGTGCGATGCTCGGCCAGCACGTCGATGGCAGCCTGCACTTCGGCTTCGGCCTTGGAGTCGAGCGAGGCGGTCGCCTCGTCGAGGACGAGGATGGGCGCGTTGCGCACGAAGGCGCGCGCGATCGCCAGCCGCTGACGCTGCCCGCCGGACAAGGTGCCGCCCCGCTCGCCAATCTGGGTGTCGTAGCCCTGCGGCAGTTGGGTGATGAAGTCGTGGGCGAACGCGGCGCGCGCCGCCGCTTCAATCTCGGCGCGAGTGGCCCCCGGCCGGCCGGCGGCAATGTTGCCGGCGACGGTGTCGTCGAAGAGCACGGTGTCCTGGCTCACGAGGGCCATCTGGGCGCGCAGTTCGCGCGTCGAAACTTCGCGCAAGTCCAGTCCATCGATTTTCAATGCGCCGGAAGTCGGGTCGTAAAAGCGATAGAGAAGGTTCAGCACAGTGGTCTTGCCCGAGCCACTTTCGCCCGCCAACCCGAGCCGCGCGCCCCGCGGGATCGCCAGGCTGAAATCGTGCAACACCGGGTTGTCGCGATAGCCGAAGCGTACGTGGTCGAACCGGATCTCCCTCGCGAAGGCCGGCATCGGTTTCGGCTGCGGCGGGTCGATCACGGTCGGCTGGGGGCCGAGGATTTCCTTCAGCCGCACGACCCCGACGCTGGCTTGCTCGAACAGGATGTGGATGCCGGCGAGTTTCTTGATTGGCAAATAGAGCAGCGCCAGCCCGGCCAGGAAGGAGGCGAGATCCTTGCCGTCGCGCCCGCTCCAGAAGATGTAGGCCAGCAGCGCGCCCAGCCCGAGCACGCTGACGACTTCGATGATCGGGTTGACGAGTTCCTTGGCCTGCACGCCCTTCATGCCGGCGTGAACCATCTGGCTCGTGGTCTTTCGGAACCGCGCCATCTGCTCGGCCTCGAGGCCGAACGCCTTGACGATCCGGATGCTGGCCAGCAGTTCGACGAGTTGGCTGGACTGGCTGACACTGGCCCGGAGCGTGGCGCGGGTCGCCCGGCGCGCCTTGCGGCCGAGGATGAACAACGGGAGCATCAGCGCCGGGAGCAGAATCAGCGCGCACAACGTCAGCCGCCAATCGAGCACGAGCAGCGCGCCGAAAACGAAGAACAACGTCAGTGGCTCCTTCACGATGTCCGCCCCGCCCGTGCGCAAGGCGCGAAGGAGGTTGGCGGTGTCGGTGTTGATGCGCGTGAGCAGATCGCCGGTCGAGGAGTGGGTGAAAAAGTCGAGCGAGAGTGAACTGAGCTTCTCCATCAGATTGAGCCGCATGTCGCGGATCACCCGTTCGCTGACCCAGCCGACGCAGTAATTACCAACGTAGTCCGAGGCCGCTCGCACGAACACGAGCAACGGCAGGAAAAGGACCATCCCGAAAATCTGCTGCGCCGTCGCGGTCTGGCCAACGCGCGGCAGCCACGGCTCGATCTGGCGCTGGACGGCGGCGTTCCATTCGGCGCCTTTCGCCTTGAGGTCCGCGAGAATCGAGCCGCCGGTTTCCTCTTGCGACTCCTGGGCCGCCGATGGCTTCACTTCCGTGAAGCGGTCAATGATGGTGCGCGTAGCCCAGACGAAGCTGGCGTTGGACAGGCCGAAAAGGACGGCAAACAAAACGCTCGCCGCCAGCCGCGACTTGTAGCGGCGCAGGTAAGTCCAGCCAAAGCCGAGGACGGCGAAAAAATTCTGCACGTTCGGGCGGTTATACAGGAGGGCCTCGGGACGCCGCAAACAGATTGAACCGGGCCCGGGCGGGAGGGGGCGCATCCTGGAACCACCGCCAATTCGTCCGCCCAAGCTCAGCGACCGCCGCCGGGGACGCGCTGCGGCGGCAACAGTGGCGGCCAAATTCTCCCGAACCGTCCGACTGCCCAGCGGAGCGGCGGTTAGATGCGGCCCGACGACCTCGTTCGTCGGGAAATTAAGATGCAATCCGCCCGGTGGAAGCCTACGCTGGCGAGGCGCATGAACTGCTTCGAGCAAAAGCTGGCCGCGCATGGCCTCGCGCTGCGCCGCGCCGGCTTGCAAACGCTCCAGCTCAACGTGGGCCGGAAGTGCAACCAGGCCTGCCGCCATTGTCATGTCGATGCCGCGCCGTGGCGCACCGAGATGATCGACGGGCCGACCGCCCGCCGCATCGGCGCGTGGATCGAGCGGCACCGGCCGCTCATCGTGGACCTCACTGGCGGCGCGCCGGAGTTGAGCGAACACTTCCGTTACCTCGGAAAGACCTCGCGGGCGGCGGGCGTGCGCGTCATCGACCGCAACAACCTCACCATTCTTTTCGAGCCAGGTTTCGAGGACTTGCCGGAGTATCTGGCGCGGCACGAAGTCGAAGTGGTCGCATCGCTCCCGTGTTATCTGCCGGAGAACGTCACCAAGCAGCGCGGCGCGGGCGTTTACGAGAAGAGCATCAGGGCGCTCAAAAAGCTCAACGCCGCCGGCTACGGAACGCGACTGCCGTTGAACCTCGTTTACAATCCCGTCGGCCCCACGCTGCCCCCGCCGCAGGCCGAACTCGAAGCCGACTACCGCGAAGCCCTCGAGCGCGATCACGGCATCGTCTTCCACAAGCTCTACACGATCACCAACCAGCCCATCGCCCGCTTCGCCGACGACCTCCGCGCCCGCGGCCAGTGGGATGAGTATCTGGCGCTGCTGGCCAATGCGTTCAATCCCGCGACGGTCGAGGGCGTGATGTGCCGGAGCACGTTGAGCGTGGACTACACCGGCGCGCTCTACGACTGCGACTTCAACCAGATGCTCGGCATGACGCTGCGCAACGGCCGGGAGCTTTACCTCTGGGACCTTTCGCCCGCGGACCTCGAGGGGCGCGCCATCGCGACCGGCATCCACTGCCTGGCCTGCACGGCGGGGTGCGGAAGCAGTTGCACGGGGGCGGTTACGGCGGTTTCGGGCGACTTGGGCGGCTGAAATACGATTTTGGCTCCGGGGCCGGTGTCCCCCATCGCGCCAGCGGCCGAGCCGCAGGCGGCGAGGAGGACGCTCGTGTCGAGGAAGAGGTTCACTCGCCTTCGCGGAAGCGGCGCAGGTCAGCCTCGTCCTCCGCGATCCAGGCGGCGGTTTGCTCGCGCGAAAACTGACGCGGCTCCGGCAGGCGCGCGCCGACGGCGCGGAGGCGGGTGGAGAGAAACAGCATCAACTCCTGCTTCTGTTCCGGCGGCAAGGCGTCGGCGGCGGCTTCGATTTCGGCCAGCGAACTCATGCGCGGACGCTACCACGATGCCGGCGCGAAGACAAGGTTTGGGGAAGGCAGGCCGCGCGGGAGATTTCCAAAGGGACGCTCCAATTCAGCGGCGACCTCAGCGGTTTGGAGGAATCGCTGTTGAGGTTGTGAAGGGCTGCTCCGGCGGGATGGAGCGAGTGTCGATTGTGAGGACTGACTTGTTCCAACCCTATTGCTACCGTCGGCGCTTCTTTCCTTGTTGATGCTCTCGTTGTGGCTGCGGTGGCATCGCCTCCGGCGGCCTCTTTTCCTCAAGGTCTTGGTCTTGGGAGCGACGCCCAGTAATGAACGCTATCGTCAAGGCGACAACAGTAGATCCTCCAAGCACGCCGCCGAGCCACGGTTGGCCTGCATAACCAACCCAAGCGCCAGCACTCATGCCGAACACCCCAATGACCAAAGCAAAAAGCTGCCCTCGTGATGCCAATTCTTGCTGACTTCTGATGACATGCTTCTCGATTTCGATGCGGTGTGCAGTCTGGTCCTCCACGAGCTTCATCATGCGGTCGGCACCGTTAGGGATAATTCTGGCGAAATGTTCCAGTTCCTCCGGCGGAGGCAGAGGTCCCTGGTAGGACACCGATATCGCCGCCATCCGAGTGACCAAACGCGCTTTCTTCTCGTTTGGAAGTTCCGGCGCAACCTCTTTGATTGCCTGTTGAATCGCCGGAATCGTCGCCGCGCCAGGGGAATCAGGATTTAACGCAGGCAACGGTTGGCCGTCATCGCTCATTACTGGGGCATTCCTTGGCAAGCCTGTTCAAAACCACTCGAATATCGCTGCCAACGCAGCGCCAGTCCTGGAGCAATGCCAGCCCATCAGGATGGCGAAAGGAGTTGTAGCGGAAATATCGGCCATCAAGATTCATGACAGAACCGAAACCAATTCGGAATGTGGAAGTCGACATCAAAAAATCAGTTTTGAAACATCTGTTCATCGGTTTCACATCGTACGTTTGTAACGCGGCACGGTGATAGACACGTCAACTCATGCACGCAACACAATAATCGACGCTTTACACGGAAAGTAAAGGCTGTTCCCAAGGGGAGGATGGGAATGCCGTCCGTCTTTGAAGAAAATTCGATATGCGTCAGCAGGCCGCCGCCGAACTCTGATTAGTAGCGGTAATGCTCGGACTTGTACGGGCCGTCGGCGGGGACGCCCAGGTATTGGGCCTGCTTGCCGGTGAGCCGGGTGAGCTTGACGCCGATGCGCTCAAGGTGCAGGCGGGCGACTTCTTCGTCGAGGCGCTTGGGGAGGCAATAGACGCCGACCTTGTTCGTGTCCTTGTTGCGCCAGAGATCCATTTGCGCCAGGCATTGGTTGGTGAAGCTGTTGGACATGACGAAGCTCGGATGGCCGGTGGCGCAGCCGAGGTTCACGAGCCGGCCTTCGGCCAGCAGATAGAGGGTGCGGCCGTTGGGCAGGACGTATTTGTCGTACTGCGGCTTGACGTTGATCTTCTTGACGCCTTTGAGGGCGTTGAGGCGATCGACCTGAATCTCGTTGTCGAAGTGGCCAATGTTACAAACGATGGCTTGGTCCTTCATCTTCAGGATGTGTTCGAGGGTGATAACGTCGCAGTTGCCGGTGGCGGTGACGTAGAGGTCGGCAGCGCCAAGGGTGTCTTCGAGAGTGGTGACTTCGAAACCTTCCATGGCGGCCTGGAGGGCGTTGATGGGGTCGATTTCGGTGACGATGACGCGCGCGCCAAAGCCGCGCAGGCTGTGGGCGCAGCCTTTGCCAACGTCGCCGTACCCGCAGACGACGGCGACCTTGCCGGCGATCATGACGT
>CAZZAQ010000261.1:0-6676 GCA_964652165.1 uncultured Bifidobacterium sp. | reverse complement strand
GCGCGTGTTGCAGTTGCGAATCGCCTAAGCCCGTAATCCCGTGAAGGGCCTCATGGAAGAGCAGTCCCATGTTGAAATCGTTGACGCCTCCCTGCGACAGATCAATGGCGGCCGGACGGAAGAAGCTCTTGAAAGGTCCGCATCCAGCGGGCCGTCCCGAGCACGTCGCCACGTCGATGTCCGTCCCCGACAACTCGAAGTAGTGCTGGACGGTCCATCCATCTGAGAAAAGGTTCAGCAAACTAAAAGGATAGAGGTTCCCGTTTCGCCTGGCGGTGGACTTTGTTCCGTCATACAAGCCTGGCCGAGGGGAGTTCAGCCAATCCGCGAAATGACTTTGCGGAATTGGGAAGTTGTTAGCGTCTGTCACCTTATCGAAGACATAAGACTGGCACAGGGAACAATCGTTCCTCATCTTGAGGATCAATGCGTCGAGAGCGGCATAGATTGCCTCCCTTGGACCTGGGCAGTTGCTGCCCCCGCCACAGGTTGGCAGTTGGGCCAGCTCGGTAGGGGGAGAAGATTGAAACTGGCGGTTTCCACCTCTTTCCGGCGACTCAGTCCTAGCAATACTTGTTTCGTAGAGGCTCGATATCATAGCTAGGCGGTCTCCGGTTACCCACAAGTTCCCTCCGAAGTAGCTTGATGCAAAGGCCGGCACACCATCGATAAAGTCGCTGATGGTTCCAGTCGAGTCAATCCTTTGCAATGTTCCCGCCTCCACCAGCAGGCTGCCATCTTGCAGGGCCGCGGTGAGGTCTACCGCGTCGAGCCTCTGCCATATGGGCGACGCCGTCTGAAGATTGAGGGCAGTCACGCCAGCGAACGCCCCGGCCGCAAATACGGTCTCGTTCTGGCCCAGGAGCATCTGGTCCACCGGGCCCACGGGGCTGCTGTATTGGACACCGCTGGAGCCGAAGATGACCTCCGCGTTGCCTGGGGTCACGCCAGCGAACAGCACCCCGCCCGTGCCGTCGGGAATGATGGCACTGCGGACGCTGAACTTCGGCATCGCTGCGTTCCAGTTCGTGCCGCTGCCCGTTGTGGAATTCACTTGTGTGGTGGTCGAGGCTCCGCCGGAGGTCACCGACACCAGGTACACAGTCGAAGTGTAGGAGTAGGAAGTTCCGCTGCCGTCCCACGGGACGGCATTCCCGTCGTTGTCCACCTGGGGCGTGCAAGCGACGCTCCGATTGGTGACATTGCCGACCACCGGCACCCACAGCAGCCCGCTGCCGTTGATGACCAGTCCACCGACGCGGCTCACCTGACTGCTGGTGGTGGAGTTCAGCGGGTCGCAGATGGTGTACGACTGACCGGTGGTGGGGTTCACGTAGCCGGCGCGGATGCCGGTGGTGGTGGTGCCGCTGGCCGGCAGGGTGACCGAGAACGCGGGCTGGCCGGTGGCGGCATCCAGCGCTACCACCTGGGCCGGCGCCGGGTTCGATCCCGACGGAAACTTCAATATGAAGACGGTGCCATTGGGTTGGGCAACTCTTCCACAAAGAAATTGGGCGTGGCACCGTCTACCTTGCGCGACTGGAAGGGGTGGGCCAGCTCCCCACTATTTAGGTCGAGCCGCTCGCGCTTCCCACTTCTCAAGCTTGGCCAAGGTCGCGAGTGTCTTCGCTGCATTGCGTTTCACTACAGGATTCTTGGTGCGGTCGCGAACTCCCCGCACGTATCTGATGGCAGTCTCAAGATCGACTGTGACCTGGTCCGGCGCCACTTGGAGGATCTTCCATGCCTTGGGACCCCTGAGGCCGCTTGCACGCGAATCAACGTTCGTCAGCAGGGCATAAACGTTCAATCCGCAACAACGAAGCTTGCCCCCTGCTGGGACGCGCTCGAGAGCTCTTACGAACCGCATTTTGGGGTCTATCTCACCGTACCCCCGATACTCTGTGTAGAAATAGGCGAAATCCGGGGTCCGAAGCTCCTGCCTCTCATGAACAGCGCCGCCGTGTGAAATCACGTGGACGGCCATAGGGCCTGGGAACAAGAGGCCTGGGAACGTTGGTGGATCGAGGAAAAGGCCGCCCAAATCGTACCACCCTTGCTCGGTCAGCCGCTTGCCCTTCACTTCCTGGCGCCAGAAGCTTTTGACCAGGGCTAGGGGCTCATTCGGCTCCGGCGCCTGCGACTGCCCGGCACCCGGGGCACTCAGCCCTAGAAGGGCCGCAACCACCAAAATGTCTCGCATGATCTTACTGGGCACAAGAACCCCCGGGGCAGAATTGTCGGAGGCGTACCCCGCGCTCCGGAAGCATATAGATGGGAGTCCGGCTCGGAATAACCTTGGGCGCGCCGGTTTTCCCGTGGAAGCCGTTGATGTCGTTGAGGGCTCAGGTGGAGGCCGCCTACACTCAGCAAGTCGTAGCCCTGGCGCAGACCTCAGCAGAAACATCGATCTACTTGGGGACGGCTGAAACGTTGCCCTTCGCTGCCGGAAAATGTTGAAGGTAAATGGCCCACATCAGGGTTGCACCAAAGCCTAGAATCGGAAGCACGGGCCAGAACCAGCTTGGTCCCGTCGCCCAGCCCCAAAGGACAAAATGGGCAGCCAGCAGGAGGAGCATCAGCCGGGAATTCCTTCTCAAGGAGCCGAGCTGATAAAGGACGGCGAGGATGACAGCGGCCAATATCTCGAATGGCAACCAGTATGGAGCTGCCAGCAGTAGTCCCCCGGAGTAACGGGTGGCCAGCGGGAACGCGGCAACACCTGCAACACCTGCCGCGTGCCGCAAGAAAATGTCGCTGAGGGAAAGACCTGAGGCAATGCGCAAGATTGCGAACGCCATTACGGTCAGTGCAAGCACCAGTACCAGAAAGTATTGTTGATTGAGGTCGGCTTCTCGTACAGCTGCCGGCACGGGAAAAATTCGGTACAAAACCGACAACAAACCCTGGCCAAGATACAGCACCGGGTAGTGCGACCTTGCAGCAACGACCCTCAGTACGTGGAAGGCGAGGTTGGCTGAAAACAACAACTCCGTGACCCATCGAAGGTGCTTCAATGGCCATCGCGCGCGCTCTCTCTTCATTTCAATCGCAACCCCCTAGGGGCAGGTGATACCAGTGTTGCCGCCAAGCAGTTTCAATTTTTCACACGCCGATCTTGACCACCGGATGGGCGGCACTCCCGGCACGTCGACATATTTGAACTGCCCGCCCGTACCGCCCGGCGGCGTGTACGGAGTTCCGGACCCACTGAAAAAGTTGTGCACATAGTCGTAGTTGTCGTCGCACAGAATCAGACCAGCCGGGTTGGTTGGGTCATTTCCGCAATCTGGTTTCGGTACCGCAAGTTGGTGCCCGAACTCGTGTGCCGCAATGTTCCCAATCGCTCGGCCGATTGCTGCTGCTAACCTCCGGAAGTCCGATTCCCCCTGGGCATCTGTAGGCGGATAGACCGGTTGGAAAGGAACAAGCGTGGGTTCGTACTGTGATAGTGCACTTTGGGCATTTCCCATGATCTTCAAATAGTAGACCCTACTTGTGTTCAGGTCCGGCGAGTAACCGACCTGCCCGGCATCCCCTGGCCAGTCTCCGACTACATACGCGGTATGAGTGAACTCACTCCGTAGCTCGTGGGGGGGGCCAACAAGAGATGCTAGCCGGACATCAATCGAATACCGAGCAAAGGCGCCCCATAAAGCCTTCAGCGCTTCATTGTTCATGATTCCTACCCAGTCCGGATGTGCCACAGAGAAATCCTGAAGCATGTTCAAATTGGATTGCTGGGGGTTCGCTACGTACGCGAACTGAACGTCGCTTCCTCCTACCTGGCTGCAGGGGCCCTGCCCAGCAGGACCAGTTCCGCACCAAAAGAGGCCTAGCGTAAACGATCGAGTCTGTTGCCGTTGCGCGTTACCACCGGCCATTGGGAACAACGACTCCACAATTTTCTTTGCAGCACCTTTAACCAACTCCATGCCGCCCGTATCCTTTGCAGCCGCCCACCAGTTGTTCCCAAAGTAGTTCCACTGGTACGCCGGCGCACCAGCAGCGAGGTCGCTGATGGTTCCAGTCGAGTCAATCTTTTCCAATGTTCCGGAGTCCACCAGAACACTGTCGCCTTCCAGGGCCGCGGTGAGGTCTACCGCGTCGGGCCTTTGCCATATCGGCGACGCCGTCTGAAGATTGAGGGCGGTCACGCCACTAAAAGCCCCGGCCGCAAATATGGTGTCGTTCTCGCCCAGCAGCATCTGGTCCACCGGACCCACGGGGCTGCTGTATTGGACACCGCTTGAGCCGAAGATGACCTCCGCCGCCCCCGGGGTCACGCCCGCGAACAGCACCCCGCCGGTGCCGTCGGGAATGATGGCATTGCGGACGCTGAACTTTGGCATCGCGGCGTTCCAGTTGGTTCCGCTGCCGCCGGTGGAATTAATCTGGGTGGTGGAGGCGGTCCCGCCGGAGGCCACCGACACCAGGTGCACAGTCGAGGTGTAGGAGTAGGAGGTGCCGCTGCCATCCCACGGTACCGCATTGCCGTCGCTGTCCACCTGCGGCGTGCAAGCGACGCTGCGATTGGTCACATTGGCGACCACCGGCACCCACAGCAGGCCAGCGCCGTCGATGACCAGTCCACCGACGCGGCTCACCTGATTGCTGGTAGTGGAGTTAAGGGGGTCGCAGATGGTGTACGACTGGCCGGTCTTCGGGTTCACGTAGCCGCCGCGGATGCCGGTGGTGGTGGTGCCGCTGGCCGGCAGGGTGACCGAGAACGCGGGCTGGCCGGTGGCGGCATCGAGCGCCACCACCTGGGCCGGAGCCGGGTTCAACCCCGCCGGAACTTGCAGCACGAAGACGGTGCCATCGGGGTGCACGGCATACTTGAAGATAGACGCACTGGGAGTCGCCGTACGCCACAACTCCAGCCCGTCCTTGCCGACCGAAGACAGATAGGTCTGGGTGTCGGTGGTGAAGGCGTTGAAAACCAGCACGCCACCAGTGTTGTCGGCGGCCGCCGTCGAGATGGCCCGGCCGTCGTTGGGCCAGACCCACTTCTGCTGGCCATCCGCGGTGAAGGCCCGCACCACGCCGCGGATGCCGCCGGAGTTGGGCAGCTCTTCCACAAAGAAATCAGGCGTGGCATCGTCTACCTTGCGCGACTGGACGATCTTGTTTACGTACTTGTCCCCCAGCGGAGGCGCCGCCCACGCAACCGTGCCCGCCGGGAGAGACTGCCCGGCTGCCAGGAAGATGACCTTCACGCTGGCCTCGCCGGAGCGGTCGCCCAGAAAGGCGCGCAACATGGTTTCTCCGCTGGCCTTGGCGCTGAGCATGAAGCCGCCATTTCCGTCATCCAACACCTCGGCGATCGAGTCGTCATCCACCGTGTAGGCGGCAATGCCGGGGACGCTTCCGTCCGCATTCAGAAGCTGCAGGCGCTGGGTTTGGCCGGCCACCAGCGTCATCTCGTTGGGCGTAAGCAGGAGCGGATCGGTGACGGTGAAGTTCGCGCTATTGCTGGCAACGCCCCCCACCGTGACCTGGACGGCGACGACACCCGGTGACAGCCCCGCTGGCACGCTTACGGTGATGGAGCTCGGGCCCCAGGACGCAACGGAGGGAGCAAGGCCGCCGAAGGAGACGGTGCTCGTTCCCTGGCTGGCGCCGAAATTCGAGCCGCTGATGGTGACGGCGGTCGCGATCCCACCCGATACGGGCGAGAGCGCGCTGATTACCGGAGGCGGCGGCGGCAGGACGGTGAAGTTGACGCCGTTGCTGACCAGGCCATCCACGGTGACGATGACGTTGCCGGTGGTGGCCGTGGCTGGGACGTACGCAGTGATGCTGGTGTCGCTCCACGCGCCGATCGTTGCCGCTACTCCGTTGAAGGAGACGACACTGGTTCCCTGATTTGCTCCGAAGTTCGAGCCGCTAATGATCATGGGGTCGCCCGGCTGCGCCGAAGCGGGCGAAAGTCCGCTGATGGCAGGCGGAACCCTCACGGTGAAGGTGACCGTGTTGCTGGTGACGCTCTGGGCGGTGACCAGGACTGGCCCACTGGTTGCGCCGGACGGCACGGGGACAACGATGCTCGTATCGCTCCAGGAGCTTGGAGTTCCTGGGGTACCATTGAATGTCACCGTCCCCTGCGTAGCCCCGAAATTGCTGCCACTGATGGTTACAGACGTGCCAATGGCCGCCGATGCCGGCGCGATGCTGGCGATGGTGGGTCCAGCGAGGGACGAATCGACCGTGATGGTGGTGTTCGCTGCCAAGCTGACTCCGGTCACCAGTTGGATTTGATAGCCGCTGGCCGAAATCCGCACGTCGTAGGTTCCTGCCGCGAGGTCGGCGATCGAGTATGTTCCGTCGGCCGCGGTGGTCGCGGACTTGATGGTGACGCCGAACTGAAGCGCCTCCACCAAAGCCCCGCTAAGCGAGACCCCGTCGCTGGCGCGGGAGATGGTGCCGGACAGCGTGCCGGTGGTGATGACAGCGAATCGGAATCCGTTGCTGGGGGCGCCCGAAACCGACACTACCACGTCGCCGGTGGTCGTCCCGGCCGGGACCGTCGTCACGACCTGGGTGCCGCTCCAGGAGGTAGGCGTGGCGGATGTCCCGTTAAAGGTGACTGTGCTCGCCCCCTGTGTCGCTCCGAAGTTTAGGCCGCTGATGGTGACCGAGCTTCCGACGGGACCCGAGGCGGGCGAGAGGCTGC
>CAZZAQ010000260.1:3934-6728 GCA_964652165.1 uncultured Bifidobacterium sp. | reverse complement strand
CTGACGCTTCAACGGCGCAATTCCACCTTACCAAAAATCTTCCGTCATTGCAGCCTTGCTCTCGTGCTGCATCTGCAACTCGAACGCCGCCTCCGTCGCACCACGGGCCACTGCTCTTTATCACCGAAAGAACTCCTCCACGGTTAATCCGCTCTGTCGGATGATGGCGCGCAGCGTGCCAGACGGCAGGGTGCCGGCATGGTGTGGCACTGTCGTGCGTTGGCGGGTTCTAGGATTGTACCAGATTTCGTGGCTGCCCTTGGCGGACCTATCGAACACGAATCCGTTGCCTCGCAATCGTTCGATCACCTCACGATACTTGAGCGGACGCAGCCGGCTCATGCCGGAACGGTGGACACACCGACCGGGATCGTGACTTTGGCGGAGCGCCGCGTCCGCCGCAGCGCCGCGCGCACACGGGATGGCAGCGGGTCGCCGTGCTCGATGTGCGACTCGACCAGCTTGCGCGCCACGTCCTGGGCGATCTCGAGGGTCTCGGCCAGGGTGCGCCCTTGCGCAACCAACCCGGGCAAGTCGCGACTGGTGGCGACATAGCCGCCTTCGTCCAGAGGTTCGACTTGCAGTTCGAGGAAGAATTCGTCCACTTGCATGAGGGCACTATGCCGCGCGCTTTGAGGAACAGCAAGCCAAGTTGACGAGGTTGAGCAGGTCCCGTTTAGCGAAAGCAAATCGCCTTCCCAAACAACGCCCGCCGTTGCAGCCTCTCCGCCGTGTTGCACCTGGACCTCGAACGCCGCCTCCGCGCCGCCGTCGCCGCTGTCCTGCCGGACGCGGACGCCGCGGCCGTGCAAGTGCGCCCGTGCCCGGACCCGAAATTCGGCGATTACCAGTCCAACTCGCTCATGGCTCTGGCCAAGGCGCGCCGTCTGAACCCGCGCCAGCTCGCGACGGACGTGCTCGCCAAACTCGACGTGGCCGCGTGGTGCGAAAAAGTCGAAATCGCCGGGGCCGGCTTCCTCAACTTCCGGCTCAAGCCCGAGGCCATTGCGGAGGCGCTCGCCGGCGCGGCCCGCGGCGGGCATCTCTTTTTTCAGAAGGCAGCCCCGCCGCGCACCTTCGTCATCGATTTCAGTTCCCCGAACGTCGCCAAGCCGATGCACGTCGGCCACATTCGCTCGACCGTGCTCGGCGATTGCCTGGCGCGGGTGTTGCGCCTGCTCGGACACCGCGTCGTCACCGACAACCACATCGGCGACTGGGGCACGCAATTCGGCATGTTACTCGCCGGCTGGAAGCGCGATCTGAACCGCGCCGCGCTCGACGCCGACCCGTTCGCCGAGATGGAACGCCTTTACAAGAAGGTTGCCGCCGACTGCCAAGCGGACCCCGCGGCGCTCGAGGCCGCCCGCGCCGAACTCGTGAAGCTTCAATCCGGCGATGCCGGTAATCTCGCCATCTGGCGCGAGATGCAACGGCTTTCGCAGGCGCAGTTTGACGCGCTTTACGCGCGGCTCGGAGTCAAGTTCGACCACACACTGGGCGAGAGCTTCTACAATCCGCGCCTGCAAGCCGTCGTGGACGACCTCCGCGGCAAGGGCGTCGCGAAGGAAAGCGACGGCGCGGTATGCGTCTTCTCCGACGGCTCGGCGCCGCCCAAGGAGGATCCGTTCCTGGTTCAGCGCAATGGTCAGTGGTTACCGAACCCGCAACTCATCCAGAAGAAAGACGGCGCCTTCAATTACGCCACAACTGACCTGGCGACCCTTGCCTACCGCCTCGAAACGTGGCAGCCGGACGAAATCCTCTACATCACCGACGGGCGACAGCAGCTTCACTTCCGGCAGCTCTTTGCCACGTTCCGCCGCTGGCAGCCTGCTGCGCGGGTGAAGCTGTCGCACGTCTGGTTCGGCAGCATCCTGGGCGAGGACGGCCGTCCGTTCAAAACGCGCTCGGGCGACACCGTGAAGCTGGCCGAGTTGCTCGATGAAGCGCAGGAACGGGCGCTGGCCGTGGTGAAAGCCAAGCAGCTCGAGCGTTCCGAAGCGGAAAGGGTTCCTGAGCGGTTATGGCCCGAGATCGCTCGAGTCGTCGGCCTTGGCGCGGTCAAGTACGCCGACCTGTTGCCGAATCGGCAGAGCGACAACACCTTCAGTTGGGACAAGATGCTGGCCTTGAGCGGCAACACGGCGCCGTACCTCCAATATGCCTACGCGCGGGTGAGGAGCATCTTTCGCAAAGCAGGCGAAAGTAGCCGACGACGTGAGGAGGCGGACACTTCTGTGCCAGTCGCCGTTTCGCCCGTTCCGCCTCCTCACGTCGGCGGCTACGAAAGCGCCATGCTCGCGCTCGCCGCCCCGGAGGAAATCGTCCTCGCCAAGCAGCTTCTCAACTTCGGCCTGGTGCTGGAAGCCGTGGCGGAGGAATGGCGGCCGAATTTCCTTTGCAATTACCTGTATGAACTGGCCGGCCACTTCGCCCGATTCTACGAAGTCTGCCCGGTGCTGAAGGCCGAAGGCGCTCAACGCGCGACGCGCCTCATTCTCTGCGAACTCACCGGGCGCGTGCTCAAGCAGGGGCTTGAAGTGCTCGGCATCGAGGTGCTCGAACAGATGTAGCTCAGACTATTTCCGGCACGACGTAGGGCTTGCGATAGTCGCGGGTGAGCATCGCGTTGGCCTTGTCGTTGCCGACGAAGCGTTCGCTCCTGGGGTCCATCGTCAGCGCCACGCCGAGGCGGGCTCGTGTCGCCGCCAGATCGACCTCGTTGAGCTTGAGATGTTCGGCCATTCGCCCGAAGGCTTCGCCCAGGACGGGGGACTTCTTAATCGCGGCT
>CAZZAQ010000260.1:0-3924 GCA_964652165.1 uncultured Bifidobacterium sp. | reverse complement strand
GCGATTTCCTCCTGGGAAGTCAGCTTGCCAAGCCGGTAGGAGATATTGCCTGTGTGGCAGAGCGCGCTGCTCAGGTGGCCTTCGAGGATATCGGCGTTGAGCTCGGCATATTTGCGGCTGTGGACGGCCTTGATGAAATTCTCGTAGTGATCGCCCGCGCCCTTCCACGTTTTGATCTGGTTGCCATCCTTGTCGTAAGCGTTGGCGCTGGTGTAGCCGGGCACGAGAACATGGCCGCCTTCGCAGTGGATGACCACCGCGATGTTGTCGCCCTTGTCTTTCGGGAAGCGGTCCATGTCGGGCTCGCCCCAGCCGCCGTTCTTAATCAGGCCTTTGCTCCGGGGCAGGCCGCGCACTTCAAAAATGAAAGGAGCCCTGGCGTAGTCGTGATAGACGATCTGGGTGTTGGCGGTCTCGCCGTCGTCTTCGTAACCGAAGCGTCCGCCCAGGCTCAGGACGCGGGGCGACAGCTCGTTCACACCGAGGAACCAGCGGCCAATGTCCATCTGGTGGATGCCCTGGTTGCCGAGGTCGCCGTTGCCGTAATTCCAGATCCAATGCCAGTCGTAGTGGAAGCGCTTGCGGCGAATCGGGTCCATCGGCGCCGGGCCGCACCACAGGTCGTAATCCACACCCGCAGGAACGGGCTGAGGACCACTTGCTTTGCCGATGCCGGGACGGGGTTTGTAGCAGAGGCTGCGGACGACAGTGATTTTTCCGAGGTTGCCGCCGTTGACCCATTCGATGGCTTCCTTGATGGCGTGACTGGAGCGGCTTTGCGTGCCGGCCTGGACGATTTTGTTGTGTTTGCGGGCCGCTGCGACCAGTTGGCGGCCTTCCCAGACGTTGTGGGAAACGGGCTTCTCGACGTAGACATCCTTGCCGGCCTGCACCGCCCAGATGGCGGCCAGGGAGTGCCAATGGTTGGGCGTGGCGATGGAGACGACGTCCACGTTTTTGCTTTCGAGTAGTTTGCGAATGTCGGTAAAGATCTCGACGGTCACTCCCTTGTCCTCCTGGTTCTGCTTTTCCTTTTTGAGAATGGCGTCGTCCACGTCGCACAGCCCGGCGATGCGGCAGCCTTTGACCTTGGACAACCCGCTGAGGTGGTCCTTGCCCCGGCCGCCGAAGCCTACGACGGCGACGCGCACGTCGTCATTGGCACTCTGGACCTGCGCCCACGAACGGGCGGACCAGGAGACGGTGGCGGTCGCGAGGGCGGAACGGGTGAGGAAGGAACGACGGGTGAGTTTGTTCATGGGAGGTTTCATTGAAAATTGAGAATTGAAAAATGCAAATCTTACATTGTGACTGATGATCGGGTGCGCCGTGGCGAGGCAGGCGAGTTTTGCCTGGTCGTCACGACTGACTTTCCGAGAATCTTACAAATCTGTTCGCACTCGTTGAAAACGCCTGCCGTTCGCTTTTCCGGCAAAAGCCCGGCCAGCCAGGTGAATCGGAGCCAGCCGCGAGTTTCTTTCGCCTCCTTCAAGGCAATGCAGACTTTGTGCGCGAAGTCGGCGCGGCTCTCGGCGGCGCAGGCTTCGTCGTAGTTCGGAGCAGCCGACGTCCCGGAGCGAACAAGCTGGCCTGCGACATGGCGTCCAAGTCGCGTGTCCGGCAGCGCATCGACTACCTTTCCCACCCGCGCCGCGAAAGTCCATAGCCGATCCGAAAGCGCTTCCGGCGTCATTCCCTCCCCTCGCGCCGCTTGTCGCTGAATTTGCATTTTTCAATTCTCAATTCTCAATTTGCAATTTCATTTCGTCACCTGGCTTCGGAGTACTCCTTGTAGCGCTCCGCGACCTTCGCCTGTTGCTCGTCGCCCGGGTGAATATAGAAACGGTAGCGGAACGTGATGCTTTTCCCGGCCTCGATAGTGAGGTTGCCGGCCCCGGCCGGCTGCTTCTCGAAATCGTGAACGCCGAACGGATTTGCGGCGAACAAGCCGTACTCGCGCACATGCCACCAGGTCGGATGTTTGGGATTCGAGGGATGATCGAAAATCGCGATGCCAACCGTTTTGCCGTCCACCGGGCCGGAATAATCGCACCACTCGGCCCGCTTGCCCCAGGCTTTGTCGTCGCCCTGGCCGCTGCTCTGCGCTCCGGTGCTCATGGCAATGCGGCCCTTGCCGACGGGCGTTTTCTTCTCGCCGGGATTCCTCGGCAACGTTCCGCGCATGGATTCGTTCAAGCGCACGGCCATCGTGCCTTCCTTCGTGTCGCCGAGCACAATGTCACGCTCGCCGGCCTTGAGGGTGACTTCGAAGTCAAACAACCGCTCGCTGCCCGGCCGGGCGTAGACGCGGAAGACGCGCTCGTCGGTCAGGGTCGTTTCGCCGCTCGGGGCAATCCACTTGCACGTGGAGCGGATGACGCCGGAGTCCGCGCCGCCTTTCACTTCGAGGAACTTGTCGTGAACGATCCGGCCCGACTTTTCGGACTCCGCCCAGAAATCGACGCCGTTGACCGCGCCGTGGCTGTACCAGAGCGAGCGGTGGTGTTTGTGATCGTGCTCCTCGCCGGCAACGTCCTCCATCGGCCAGTTCCGCGTCATCTTCGCGCCACCGGGGCCGAGCAGCGGATAGAAATAAACGTGCGGCGCGCCCTTGAAACAGTAGTCGGTGAAATGCTCGCCGTTGATCTCGATGCGCCATTTGTCTGGCTGCTCGGTAATCTTGACGCCGCTGTTGTCCGCGGCGGAAACGGTGACAACGAGCGCCCCGGCGACGGCCATTGAAGCGAGGAAGGATCGGGACATGGGCGCGAGAGTAAGAGCGCCGCCGCGCCGGTCAATCTGAAATCGGAGGGTGGCGGTGCACACGCCGCGTCTCAGTTTCTGGCAAGCTCAACTGGCTCGGTTGGTTTGTGAGGTCAAAGGCCGGCCAGCCTGAAAGGCTACAATAATCCAGCCCAGGGCAACGCCCTGGGATGGCGTATCCCGAAGCCTCGTCGCCCTGAAGGGGCGAAATCATCCACGCCAACCATCCGGATCGGCGAGGGTTTTTATTGCGCCCTTTCAGGGCTTGGTCGGGTTGGACCGGCGATTCCCAGGGCGTTGCCCTGGGCTGAATTATTTGGCCCCGTTGGGGGCGTCTCAGAAAGTGAGATGCGTCCCGGTGGACAGGGCGCCTCCCAAACAAACCTTAGTGCCCAAGCGGCATGGTCAGCGTCACTTGCATGGTCAATGAACTCCCCGCGTCAACAGATTGCCGACGACGAGCGCCAGCAACCCGGTCCCCACCATGATGAAGACACATCCGATGGTGGCCTTCGTTCTGCGACTGGTAAACCTGTCGAGCATCGGTGAATTCTCGTAGAAATGCTCAATACCAGTGGCGATAATCGCCATCGAAGCCCCGCACGCCAAAGAAATCTGAATGGCGGCGTTGGTCAACCCAAGTCCGAGCAAGCTCCCAGCGAGTAGTGCAACCGCAACGCCAATGTAGCCAAGCACGATTCGGATGTTCACGCGCGTAATGCAGCCTAACCCTTAGGTCAGCCGAAAAAGGCCGATTCTATTGATAGGGGTGCAAATCTGTCAGCCATACTGGGCTTACATGAAGTACAATGCATCGGGTGATAGTTGGATCAAGCGTGTTCTTCGGCCTTCCAGTCGTCCGCGATCGTCTCACTTTGTTGCGGTGCCTTAACCCTGTCCCGCAATAAAGTGAGATACGCCCCAGCTTCGAGCTTTCTCCTCTGGCCACCGGACGGGGCGCCGGACAAGATTCTCGGCAACACATGGCCGTGCCATTGACATGGGAGACACTGGACTGGGCAGCATTGGACCGGTTGCGCGAGACCTTTCTCGCCGCACGTCCAACCGGCGCCGCCTACTGGCAATCGGCGGGCGACCTGGCGAATTATGACTTCACTTACGCCCAGCGCATCGGGTGGAAATGGGATGCGGTCCTGCGCG
>CAZZAQ010000259.1:0-6735 GCA_964652165.1 uncultured Bifidobacterium sp. | reverse complement strand
CTCGCAAACGCCGCGCGTGTTCGTCGACGGCCTCGCTATTCCGCTCGGTATTCTTCCCTACAAAAACGGCGTCTATGTCCAACACGGGCCGGAGATTGATTTCCTCAGCGACACGGACGGCGACGGCAACGCAGACAAGCGCGAAGTCATCCTCAGCGGCTTCGGCGTGCAGGATTCGCACCTGTTCCCGCACCAGTTCACCCGCGCGCCCGGCAACTGGATTTGGATGGCCCAGGGCGCGTTCAACTACGGCAAAGTCCGCACCACGACCGGCAAGGAGCAGCAGTTCGACCAGACGCGCATGGCAAAGTTCCGCTATGACGGTTCGGACTTCGAGATCACCAGCCAAGGCCCGTGCAACATCTGGGGCCTGGTCCTCGACGGCGAAGGCCAGGCCTGGATTCAAGAGGCAAACGACTACGGCTATCCCGTGATGCCGTTCCACGAATACGCCAACTACCCCGGCTGCTCCGACGCGCAATGGAAAAGCTACGCGCCCGAATTCCCCGGCACCGCCCCGGAGTTCCGCATGGGCGGCACGGGCCTGAGCGGACTGGCGCTCTCGGACAAGTGGGGCGGGGGGGCCAGTAATCAGTTATCAGTAATCAGTAATCAGTCCGCGGCGAAGGCCAAAGGACTGATTACTGACCCACTGATTACTGATTACTCGACCTTCCCCGAGGCGTACTGCGCGGTCATGTACATCGCCAACCCTATCACGCGAAAAATCCAGGCTATCAAAGTCACCCCCGACGGCCCGCGCTTCCGCTATCAGAAGCTCCCCGACTTCGTGCAATCGAGCGACGAATGGTTCCGCCCCGTCGCCCTGCGCACCGGCCCCGACGGCTGCCTCTACTTCGTGGACTGGTACAACAAAATCATCTCCCACAACGAAGTCCCGCGGAACCATCCCGAGCGCGACAAGAAACGCGGCCGGATCTGGCGCGTGAAGCACAAGGACCAGCAGCCGTTCCCGGTGCCCGACTTCACGAAGCTCAGCGGTGACGAGTTGCCCGCCAAACTTGGCGGCCCATCACTCCAGCAAAGCCACATGGCTTGGCAGGCCATCGGCGACCGGCAGATGAAGGAACTGGCGCCGAGGCTCACGGGCATCCTCACGGACAGCTCGCACTCCGCGGCCAAACGCATCGCGGCGCTGTGGGCACTCGAAGCGTTGGGCAATGCGGATCTAACGACGGTGAAATCCCTTTTTGCAAACGCTAACCGCAACGTCAGGCGCGAAGCTGTCCGAGCGTTTTGGGAACCAGGCATATTTGAAACTGTGTCCAGCGGGGCGCGTGTGAAATCTTTGATTGAGATCCGATCCCTCGCAATTGACCCCGACCCGGAGGTCCGGGCTGAATTGATTCGTAGCACGGGTCGGGCTGTCTCGCATTACATGAATCTGGCGGACTCGGCGGTTCCCGATTCTGCCCGCGATGCCGTCGGGTTCGCAGCAGGCATGGCTCGCGCTCCGCTTGCTGAACCGACGATGAAGAGCACGCACAACGGCAAGACCATCAAGACCGGCGATGCCTACGAGCGCGAGTTCGAGCGATATCTCGTTCGGTTCCTTCTTGAGCGGAATCCGCAGGCGGTGGCGGCGTACCTCGACACCGACGCCCGCAAAGGGCTTCCCGTCGAAGCCCAGCTTCTCGCCACCCTTTGTTTGGAGCCTAAGAAGAGCGTTTCGCGCCTCGGTTCACTCCTCCGTAGGCTCGACCGTCCGATTGGGTCAGAGGAAGTCTTGCGCCTGGCTTTGTGCGCCGAGGTCCCCGGCGTGGCCGACACTCTGACCGAGCTCCTGGTCGCCCCACAAACGAGCGCCGCGGCTATTGACGCCCTCCTCGCGGTGCGGACGCGATTTGACCCAAAGGAACTCCGAAGCGTCCTGGAGACCACTGCGGGAACATTGTTGGACCGGGAGGATGCTTCTGAAGTGGAACGTGGCCTCCAATTCGTTCGTTCGTTCCAAGTCGGCGGAGAGTTCGTGGAATCACTTCTGGTGGACATTCTCAAACGTGGCTTGGGCGCCACGGCAACCAGCGGCAATTCCAGGGACTTTATTCTTCAGCCGCGATCCCTCGCTGCCCTCCGCGCGTTGCGTGAGTTGAAGTCCGACCAAGTGGACCTCTTCGCCAAACTCGCGGAGCAGGGCGATTCTGCCGCGCAGGACGCCGCCGTCGCCGCCCTGGCAGCCTCGCGCGACCCGCGCGGGCCGCAACAGCTCGCCAGCCTTTACCCGAATCTCCCGGCCGCGCCGCGCCGCGCCGCGCTGGCCTCGCTGACCAGCACCAAAGTCGGCGCGAGCGCGCTCACCAAGTCGATCCGCTCGGGCGCGATTCCCAAGGACGACCTTGACGCCGCCGCGCTCGACAAACTTCAAGCCGTGCTTGGCGACGACGCGGACCTCGCCGCGCTCGTGCAGGAAATGGCCTCGTTCTTCCGGCCCGCGCTGCGGCTCGACGGCAACGACAATGCCTGGTCGGAGACCGATATCACGCTCGACGGCCCGTTCACGGTCGAGACGTGGGTGAAGCTCGATCCCGGCATCGACAACAATGATGGCATTCTCGGCGCGCCGGGCGTGTTGGACATGAACTTCTTCGCCGGCCAGTTCCGCGTTTGGGTCGGCGCCGCGGGCGTGCACGACGCGATCGTGGCAAAGAAAAAAATCAACGCCGACGTGTGGACGCACGTCGCGGTCACGCGCGACGCCCAAGGCCGGTTCCGCCTCTACCACAATGGCGAGCTCGATAACGACGAAGGCACGCCGGTCAAAGCGAAGTTCGAGCACCTGCGCATCGGCTGGACCGCGCCGGCCAAGGGCACGGCGGGCTGGCTCAGCGAATTCCGCGTCTGGGATCGCGCCCGCACCGCCGACGAACTCCGCGCCGACTTCGACCGAAGCTTCAAATCCGAAATCCGAAATCCGAAATCCGAAATCCCTCCGGGCCTCGTCCACCTCTACACCGGCACGAATTGGGGAAAACTCCACGGCGGCGCGAAGGTCCAGAAAACCGCCGACTTCCCGCCGTTGCTCACGGAGGAAGAATCGAAGGCGCTCGCCGAGAAGTTCACCCGGTTCCATGCGCTGGCGGACGAAGCGGGCGACACCGCGCGCGGCCAGGCGCTCTTCGCCGCAATCTGTCAGAGTTGCCACAACGTCGGCGGGCAAGGCGGGCAGGTCGGCCCGGTGTTGAGCGGTGCGGGCGCGCTGGGCGTCGAGGCGCTGTTGCGAAATATCCTCACGCCCAACGCCGCGATGGAACCCGGTTACCGCGCTTTCCGAGTCGAGTTGAAGGACGGCGACGTGCTCGATGGCATTCTTGTGTCACAGGACGCGGAGGCCCTCATTCTCCGCCGCGCGAACGTGGACGACACGCGCATCGCGCAAAAGGACGTGCGCAAAGCCGGCTTCACGAAGAAGAGTATGATGCCCGAGGGCCTCCTGGATCCGCTCCCGCCCGGGCAGGTGACCGACCTGTTCGCTTATTTGAAGACGTTGAAGTGAGCGTCAGCGGGGCGCACCTTGGCGCCCGCACCAAACTCCTTGGGACGGAGCGAAGCTGGGAGCCCAGCCACAGGGTATGGCGTTGTACCGTTTCCAAGCCGCGTTGTGCGTGGCGCAGACAGCCCTGTCTGCTGTTTCGCCGACTGCCAGTCGGCGAAGGCCGTGCGTGCCAATCAACGGTCATTGCGGTTGGGAGGTTCGCGGGTTGGCAACCCGTGATACAGCAGGCTGGGCAGCCTGCGCTACGATGGCCAAGCTCGGTGCCACATGCTGAGCCTGCCATGCGCTGCGGCCGGTTGGTCAGCCACAGCCGCGCTCCGGTGCGGGTGTCGCGATCCACCGCGTCAGCGCGCCCTCACGTTTTGAGCGCGGGAGCGCTCAGGATTTCCACGGCCCGCAATGCCGCCGCGGTGCGGCTTTCGAGGCCAAGCTTCTCGAAGATGTGGCCCATCGTCTTTTTTACCGTCTTCTCGCTGTTGCCGAGGATGGTGGCGATGTCCGCGTTGGACTTGCTTTGGGCGACCCAAAGGAGAGTCTCGGCTTCGCGGTCGGTCAGGCCGAGTTTTTCGACCAATGGCGCGGGAGAACTGAAGTCGGGCTGGAAGCTCACGTTGGCCAACTCTTGTTGGGTGCGCAACTCCTGCAAGCGCTGGCGCTCGAATCGGGCCTCGAGGGCTTCCAGCAGCTCGGCGCGCGGCGTCGGTTTCACCAGGTAATCGTCCGCCCCGAGGTTCATGCCGGCGCGCAGGTCGCCTTTTTCGCCCTTCGCCGTGAAAAAGATGAAGGGGGTCGTGGCGGTGACGCGGTTAGTGCGGACGGCCTGGAGGACCGCATAACCGTCGCGGTCAGGCATCATGATGTCGCACAGGATGAGATCGGGTAATTCCTCGTGCGCCAGGCGGATGCCTTCGGCGCCGTTGGCGGCTTCGAGCACATCGTAGCCCTCTATTTTGAGGATGGTCACGGTTTTGTGCCGCATGACGGGCTGGTCTTCGATGACGAGGATGGTTTTCATGAGTGAAAGTCAAAGTAATCTGGTCGCTTCACGGACACAGCCTTTGATACCTTCCTCCCCGCCGGACCACAATACTACTAAAGTCTCCCCTCTTGTAACCTTGTAACTTTGTAACTCTCTAACTATCCAAGTTCCACCCCATGCTCCGCCAGTCCATCGCCGAACTTACGCTCGCCACTCGCGGCCGGGGATTCTACGAATGCACCGATGCGGTGGCCGGACTGGTGAGCAAGAGCGGCCTCCGGACCGGCTTGGCCTCGCTGCACCTCCAGCACACCTCCGCCTCGCTGCTGATCCAGGAAAACGCCGATCCCGAAGTGCGCCGCGACCTCGAACGGTTCTTCTCACGCCTGGCGCCGGATGGCGACCCGCTGTTCCGGCACACCGCCGAGGGCGCCGACGACATGCCGGCGCACGTTCGCACCGCGCTCACGACGGTGAATCTCAGCATTCCCTTCGCCGCCGGGCGGCTCGCGCTCGGCACGTGGCAAGGCATCTATTTGTGGGAACATCGCACCGCGCCCCACCAGCGGCGGGTCACGGTTCACCTGCTCGGGGAATAGTGGATAAACTTTGCCCCCGGCCTTCAGGCGTGGTATGTCATCACGCACCGTATTCGCGCGCCATGCCGCTCGACGACCCGTTCATCCTGGATGACAAACCGGCCCCCAAACCCGGCCCCTTCGGCCGCTTCTACCTCCAGGAACTCATCAACAGCGGCGGCATGGCGGACATCTGGCTGGCCACCGACGCCGACGGCCAGCCGCACGCGCTGCGCAAAATACACGACCGGCTTCGCTTCGATTTCCTGGCCCGCCGCCGCTTCGCGCGCGGCTGCGAAATCCTCAAGGCCATCCACAACCACGATTACGTCATCGGCTACCGCGAGCACGGGAAGATCGACGGAACGCTCTATTGCCTGATGGAATACGTCGAGTGTTCCAATCTCAAACAGCTCATGAATCGCGGCGACGACCTGCTCGCCGAGAACGTCGGGAACATCCTCATCGACATGGCCGTCGCCCTCGAGCACGTCCACGACAGCGGCTTCATGCACCTGGACTTCAAACCCGAAAACGTGCTGGTGACCCGCAACGGCCACGTCCGGCTCGTCGACTTCGACCTCGCCCAGCCCAGGCCCGACAAGCCGAAGAAATTCAAGAAGAACCCTGGCACGCCCGCCTACATGGCGCCCGAGCAGTTGTTGCGCGAACCGTTCGATCATCGCGCTGACATATTCGCCTGCGGCGTGACCGCCTACGAAGTGCTCACCGGCCAGAAACCCTTCGCCGGCGACACGCCCGAGGAAATCCTCCGCAGCCAGTTGAACCGCGAGGGCGGATTCAGAACGCCGCGCGAGTTGAACCCCGAGATTCCGGTGGCCGTCGAAAAAACGATTCTCAAATGCCTCGAACGCCACCCGGACAAACGCCACCCGATCATCAGCGTGCTCGTGGTCGAACTGAAGGCGGCGCTCTACGTGTGAACGGGGATCGATGAAGCCCCTCGGCAACTGCCGCCTCTACGCGTTCGTGGACACGGCTTACTTGAACGGCCGCGCGCCCGCCGAGGTCGCCCGCCAGCTCTGCGACGGCGGCGCGGACCTCGTCCAACTTCGCGCAAAGGGGACCGCGCCCGACGAAGTGCGGCGGCTCGCCGAAATGATACTCCCTGTCACGGAGCGAGCCGGCGTGGGACTGGTCATCAACGACCATCCGCGGATTGCGCTCGAGATCGGCGCGCCTCTGTGTCACCTCGGGCTGGAAGATTTTTTCGGGAGCGGTTTCACGCGCGCGGAGCAAGTGACGGGTTGTCCGAAGCGGATGATGCTCGGCTTGAGCACGCACGCGCCGGAGCAGGCGCAACGGGCCTCGAAGGCCGGGCCGGACTACATCGCCATCGGCCCTGTGTTTGCCACGCCCACCAAACCGGGCCGCCCTGCGGCAACGCTCAACTACGTGCGGTGGGCGGCGATAAACGCGCGCCTGCCGTGGTTCGCGATTGGCGGCATCACCTTGGAAAATGTCGATACCGTGCTCGCGGCCGGCGCCACGCGCATTTGCGTCGTGAGCGCGATTTTGAACGCGCCCGATGTGGCGGCGGCGTGCCGGGATTTCCGGCGGCGGCTCGAGGAGAAGCGGTGAGGGAGAAGGTGGGGCGTTGGAGTAGGGGAGTGATGGAGTCATGGGGTGATGGAGTGATGGAG
>CAZZAQ010000258.1:1827-6742 GCA_964652165.1 uncultured Bifidobacterium sp. | reverse complement strand
TGCGCGTGGTGAAGCCGCCGGATTGAGGATTGTAAATCTGCGTGCCGATGACGTCGGCCGGCAGCATGTCCGGCGTGAATTGGAGGCGCGAGAATTTCACGCGCAGGCACG
Source organism: uncultured Bifidobacterium sp. (assembly GCA_964652165.1). Taxonomy (GTDB): domain Bacteria; phylum Verrucomicrobiota; class Verrucomicrobiia; order Limisphaerales; family JADJPG01; genus DASTLJ01. The sequence goes on along the minus strand of CAZZAQ010000258.1, from coordinate 6,631 downwards.
CGGCCAGCGATTTCACCGAGAGCGTCTTGGCCAGGCCCGGCACGCCTTCGAGGAGCACGTGCCCGTTGGCCAGCAGGCCGATGACGAGCCGCTCGACCAGGTAGCTCTGCCCGATGACGACCTTGCCGATTTCAGTAAAAAGGGGCCGGACGAATGCGCTGGCGCGCTGCACTTCCTCATTGATGGCGGTGAGACCCGTGTTCATGCGTGGCGCGTAGTGTTGCCACACTGGCCCTGAAGCTCAAGGCGGGAGCGGTTTACAGTTTTGTAATTCCAACGGACGTTGGGAACCATGCCGCGATTTGCACCGTATCCGTTCAGGGTAGCTGCGACCGTGAGGTCGCGGGCTGAATTCTCAAGCAGGAACAAATTCGATCCAGGGGTCCAACCTCCAGCGTCGACGTCCCGCGACCTCACGGTCGCAGCTACGCCGGCCACATACTCTGCACCGGGAAATCCTCGCCATCGCACTCTTCTCGGCGTTCAATCCGTCTCGAACTTTTGCGAACCAAAACTGACCGTTGATGAAATCCGCCGGATTTGCCTTTGCCCAAATTCCCGCATGAAAGCCATCCGCCTGGAAAAGCCATTGCATTTTACCCACGCCGAAATCCCCGAACCGCCCGCACCCGGCCTCGGCGAGGCGCTCGTGCGCGTCCATCGCGTCGGCATCTGCGGCACCGACTACGGCGGCTTCCTGGGCAAGATGCCGTTCTTTTCCTACCCGTGCATTCCGGGACACGAGCTGGGCGTCGAAGTGCTGGCTACCGGCGCGGGCGTGACCCACGTGCGCCCCGGCGACCGCTGTGCCGTCGAACCGTACATGAACTGCGGCGCGTGCTTTTCCTGCCGCCGCGGCTGCGGCAACTGCTGCGAAAACCTCAAAGTGCTCGGCGTGATGATGGACGGCGGCCTGTGCGAACGGATGCTCCTTCCCGCACGCAAGCTCCATCCGGCCAACCGGCTTTCTTCCGAACAATGCGCGCTCGTCGAAACACTCGCCATCGGCTGCCACGCTGTGAACCGCGGCAACCCGCAATCTGGCGACCACGTCCTGGTCATCGGCGCCGGCCCCATCGGCCTGGCCGTGATCGAGTTCGTCAAGCTGTCCGGCGCGACGTGCATCGTGCTCGACTTGAACGAACAGCGCCTGGCCTTCTGCCGCCAGCAAATGGGCGTGCCGCACACGATTCATTCCAAAGGCGACGGCGCCGAACTGGAGCAGCTAAAGCAACTGACCGCCGGCGCCCTCGCTCAAGTCGTCATCGACGCGACCGGCAATCATCAATCCATGAGCCAGGCGCTGGGCTACTGCGCCTTCACCGGGCGGCTGGTGTTCGTGGGCATCACGCAACAGGAAGTCGCCTTCCCGCACGCGCCCGTGATGCACCGCCGCGAACTCAGCCTGCTGGCCAGCCGCAACGCGCTGCCGGCCGACTTCACGCGCATCATCCAGCTCATCGAGGAGGGCCGCATCGACACCCGCCCCTGGATCACCCACCACGCCGAATTCGACGATGTGATTGGCGAATTTCCCCGCTGGCTCCGACCCGAAACCGGCGTCATCAAAGCCGTCGTGCACGTCAACTGAACGTGCCGCGTTGTCTGGCATTCCCGGCAAACGCAAGCGTGACAAAGTCGTAGCGCAGGCTGCCCAGCCTGCTGTATCGCGGGTTGCCAACCCGCGAAGGTGCGACCAGAACGAGGCGCGGACTGGCGTAACGCCCGCCCGCCGACTGGCAGTCGGCGAAACAGCAGACAGGGCTGTCTGCGCCACCGACGGGACGCCTGCCCTGCCTTGCGATCAAGCAGGCCGCCCGTTACCGTCGGCCCCACGATGTCATTCCGCGACTCGATTGCGGCGCTGCGGTGCGCCGTGCAAGCCTCTCGCGCGGCCGGCAAGCTGATGCGCGCCAACCTGCGGTCGGCCAAAAAAATCAACGAGGCCACTCAGCACGACATCAAGCTGGAGCTGGACGTGCGCTGCCAAAAGTTAATCGAGCGTTTGCTGTGCCGGACGTTTCCTGACATTCCCATTCTCGGCGAGGAGGGAATCGTCGGCGATCCGGAAGCGCCCGTGCGCTGGGTGGTCGATCCTATCGACGGCACAGTCAACTTCAGCTACGGCATTCCGCACGCGTGCGTGTCGATTGCGCTTCAAGAGAGAGTTCCGGGTTCCGGGTTCCGAGTTCCGGGTTCTCCGAGGCGCGCAGCGAAACTCGGAACTCGGAACCCGGAACTCGGAACCTGTGGTTTCCGCAGCCTCGTCGGTGTCGTTTACGACCCGTTCACGGACGAATTGTGGACGGCGATCCGCGGCGGGCCGGCGCGGCTCAACGGGAAGGTCATCCGCGTGAGCCGGCGGGCGAAACTGAACGAAGCCATTGTCGCGCTCGGGTTCGCGAAGCAGCGGTCCACGTTGGACCGGATGCTGCCGACGTTTGACGGTCTGATCCATCGCGTGCGCAAGATTCGCATCATGGGCGCGGCGGCGCTCTCACTTGTGTACGTGGCGACCGGGCGAATGGACGCCTACGTCGAGTACGGGCTGCGCCTGTGGGACATCGCAGCCGGCGGCCTGATAATCGAGTGCGCCGGCGGCGACTTCTGGAGCCGGCCGGTGAAGGGGGAGCACGCTTACGAGATTATTGCGAGCAATGGGAGGTTGCGGGGGCAGTTGGAGAGAGTGTCGTGAGTTGGAGTGCGGGGGCGTGTTGCGTGTTACGCGTTGCGTAAAACGTGAAACGTGAAACGTAAACTTGTTCGCACGCGCCTGGATTCGCCGATTCGCGGCTGCGTATAGGCCGAGTTTACGTTTTACGTTTCACGTTTTACGCGACCAAGCAATCCGCCGACACGCTTGGGCCGCCCTTACGCATCACGCATCACGCCCCGCGTCTTCCTACGAATCCCTCACCGTCGCCTGCAAGGTGTCCTTGAACTGCGCCACAAGCTTGTCGTGGGCGACGTTCACCTCGGCGTCGGTGAGCGTCCTATCAGCGGCCCGGTAGGTGAAGGAGTAAGCCAAACTCTTCTGGCCGGCGGGCACGTTCTTGCCGCGGAACACGTCGAACAATTCCACGGCTTCGAGATTGGCCGGCTTCGCCCTCTTCACCGCGTTGAGAACAGCGTCGTGCGTGGTGGTTTCCGGCACGAGCATCGCGATGTCCCGGCGGATGGCCGGATAGTGGGGCAGCGGCTTGAATGACTTGGACGCATTCCGCCGCGCGAGCAACTCGTCGAGGCGCAACTCGGCGAGGAATACGGCGTCGCGCAAGTCGTAGCGCCTGGCGAGGGCCGGGAGCAACTGGCCCAGTTCGCCCAGCGCCAGCTTGCCGCCCAGGGCGACGGCAGCGGATTCGACGAAGAGCTCGGTGGCCGCGGCGCGTTTCCCATAGGTGATGCCGCGAAGCCCAAAGTGTTCGAGGAGCGCCTCGACGATGCCTTTGAGGTCGAACGCGTCGCATTTGGCTTCGCGCTCGCCGCCGCTCCAGAAGGAAGGCGCGCGCCGCCCGGTCAGGGCGACAGCGACCCGGCGCTCTTCGTGAATCTTGTCGGCCGCCTGAGTGAAAACCCGCCCGATTTCGAACAGCGCGACATCGTCGTTCTTCCGGCTGACATTGTGGCGGAGCGAATCGAGCAAACCGGGCAGCAGGCTCGGTCGAAGCGCGTTCATGTCGGCGCTCAACGGATGGGCGAGGAGGACCAGGTTCTCGGCCGGCGCGGTGAGTCTGGCCGCCGCGTCGGAGATGAGCGTTTGGCCCTGCGCTTCGTGGAGGCCGAGTCCGGCCAGCAAGCGCCGGACGCCGGCGATTTCGTCGGCGACCGAATCGAATTCGTTGGAACCGATGGCGCCGCGGGGCGGGGTCGAAGGGATTTTGTCCACGCCGTGGAGCCGGGCGACTTCCTCGATGAGATCGACTTCGCGCTTGAGGTCGACACGGAAGGTGGGGATGCGAATCACGAGAGGCTCAACCGGGCCCGGGTCGTCGAGTGCGCGAGCCTTGCGCTGGGCGGCCTTCAAGCCGAGTTGGCCAAGGTAACATTCGATTTCTTCCGGGCGCAATTGAAGGCCGAGCAGGTCGTTGACCTTTTGGTGACGCAACGTGACTTCCTTCGACTGAACCGGGGCGACGCAGGCATCGACCACACCGGGAACAAGCTGGCCGCCGGCAGTTTGGAGGATAAGCTGGGCGCAGCGGCGGCTGGCCCAATCGGTAATGCCCGGATCAGCACCGCGCTCGAAGCGGTAACTGGACTCGCTGCGCAGAACGAGCGCCTTGCTGGTGCGGCGGATGTTCGTGGGGGCGAAGTAAGCGCTCTCGATGAGCACGTCGTGCGTGTCGCCGCGGATTTCCGTGTTCTGCCCGCCCATGACGCCGGCCAGCGCAATGGCTTTTTGTTCGTCGGCAATGAGGAGCATCTCGTTTGTGAGCGCGCGTTCCTGGCCGTCGAGTGTCGTGAACTTCTCGCCCTCGGCCGCGCGGCGCACGACGATGGTGGGCTTGCCCTCGCCACCCTTCCCAAGGAGGTGGTAGTCGAATGCGTGGAGCGGCTGGCCGATTTCGAGCATTACATAGTTCGTCACGTCCACGACGTTGTTGATGCTGCGGACGTCGACCTTCTCCAGCGCGCCGCGGAGCCAGTCTGGACTCGGCCCGATCTTCACGCCGGTCACCACGCGGGCGGTGTAGCGCGGGCAAAGCTCCGGCTCCGCGACCCGCACGGCCACATAATGGTCGACGCCCGTGCCCGCTGGCTCGCCGACGACAAGCGCACGCTTCAGGATCTCGCCGATGAATAC
>CAZZAQ010000258.1:0-1817 GCA_964652165.1 uncultured Bifidobacterium sp. | reverse complement strand
CATTGGACCGGTGGCAATGTTCACTTCGGGAATCTTGAGTGCGGTTCCCATGAGGGCCGCGATTTCGCGCGCGATGCCGATGACGCTGTTGAGGTCGGGCCGGTTGGGCGTGACTTCGAGGTCATAGACGACATCGCTGCCGGCGCGGCCGAGGTATTCGGCGAAGGGCTGGCCGACCGGCGCGGTTTCGGGAAGGATGAGCAAGCCGTCAATAGGGTCCGGCAGGCCGAGTTCCTGCGGAGAACACATCATGCCCTGGCTGGTCACACCGAAAACTTTTCGTTCCTTGATGACGAATGGCTCCTTGTCGCCCGGCTTCAACGGCAGGGCGAAAGTCGGGAGAATCAGCGCCACTTTGTCGCCCGGCTTGTGGTTCTGCGCACCGCAAATGATCGTCCGCTCGCTTTTGCCGTCATTGACCTTGCAAACGGAAAGCTTGTCCGACCCGGCCACCTTGTCGCGGGTGAGGATTTGCGCGACAACGATGCCGTCGAACTCGCCGGCGAGCTTCTGCACGCCCTCGACTTCCAGGCCGAGCATCGTGAGCCGCTCGGCGAGTTCCTCGCAAGACCAATTGAATTCAACGTATTGTTTGAGCCAGTTGAGGGGGACTTTCATGAAATCAAATGCCGTCGAACCAGGCCGCTTCCATGCCAACCAATCCTGATGTTGCCACACTGGGGCATGGCGGTGGGCTCGATTTCCAAGTCTGTATAGCGCCTAAGCCGCCTTGGGACGAACCCGCCGTCGGGGAGTCTTCCCCGCGCCTTGAAATCCATCCTGGCCAATGACGCGATCCGGATGTTTCTTCTGCTCTTCGCGGAGGTGAGCGCAAAGCCTTTGGAGGTCATGGTCGAATCGCGCGGACAGCGCCATACGCGCACGGCGCACTTCGTCGATGCCTGGGTCCGGTTGTGATTTCATAGGTCAGTTCCCATAAGTTGGAGTGGCGCAATGAGGAGGGGTGTGATCAGCTTCAAACGCCCATTGACCCGCTTGATGTGGCCGAGCTTGTTGGCGTTGGCGAGATGCTCGCAGTTCCATGTGAGCAAGATGTCACAACGATGGACAGAAGCGAGCGCAAGATGAAGCGCATCAAGCGAAGGTGGACTTGGCATCACGAATTTCCAGTCTCGGGATGGTGGTTTCGATGTAAACCTTGAGAGGCATTGCAGACAGCGCCTATTTCACAGCTTGGCTCAGGACGTCTGGAATTGGCCTCGCCGCCCTTGGGACGGCGGCAGGAAAATCCTCCCCCAACACCGCGGCGATCGTGGCGGCCATCTGGCTTTGAGTAATTGGGGCGCAGTTCGTCCGCTCGCCCAACGGCGGGGTGTCGGGACCGACAATGGCGGCCCAGATGAACTCGGCGCCGGCGGTCTTCTCGCCGTGCGAAGTCCAGTTGGTGCCATCGCCGCGGCCGTGGTCGGTCGTGATGATGAAGGTGGTCTTGTCGCGGTATTGCGGGAGCCGCTGGCAGGTTTCCCAAAGGTCACGGATGAAGCGGTCCACGTGGTGCGCGGAATGGAGATAGGAGTCGTAGCGGTTTTCGTGCGCCCACTCGTCGGTCTCGGCGAAGGCGATGTAGAAGGCGCGGGGCTTCTCGGCCTGCACGTAATCGAGCGCGGCGCGAATGGTGAATGTGTCAAGAATCATGTCGCCCCAAAGCGGCGTGGTGTCGCGGAGCATCTGCTCGACGAGCGGCGAAACCTTGATCGCCAGAGCGTTACTTTGCATCGAGAAACCGCTCCAGCACGGGATGCGGGCGCGCTCGGAGTTGAGGATCCACGGGATGACGTCCCAGTTCACGATCGCGG
>CAZZAQ010000257.1:0-6787 GCA_964652165.1 uncultured Bifidobacterium sp. | reverse complement strand
GGTTGGCGTTGCTGCGACGCGGTATGACAGACGAACGGCTCCGGCGGTTGTTGGGCTACCCTTCCCGTCTTGTCACCTATGACGGCTCCAGCAAGCAGACGTATGAGGGATTTGCGGACCGGCTCGTTTCGACTCAGGACAGCACCGAGCAGGAGCGAGTGGAATGGTATTACGATATGCGATACAGCCAGTTGATTGTGACCTTTGACCGCGCTTTGCACAAAGCCCGGCGCTTTGAGCTATTGCGCGCAAGGCCAGAGGCACCCATGATAACGGAAGCGGTGTGGTGATGCGGCCTCCTGAAGAGCTGGACACGGAAGTGCCTGATAAGCAATGCAGTGTCGAATCCCAGCCCTTCAGCTCATTGCTCCGCTTCGGAAGCGGTTGGTTCGCTAACCCTGCGCTGCATCCTAACCTGGCCATCGCGCTCTGATTGAAAGGACTTTCAGCCCCGGTCGAAAACGAAGTTCCTCGGGACTTGCGGAGGCGGTGGCGGCGGTTTCCGCGGCCGCTTACGGCTCCCAGCGGAGGGTGGGCACGCGGGCGACTGGAACTTGTTGCACTGAGCCGTCGGCAAAGCCGATGACGTACGTCCCCGGTTGCCGGGGCTGGCTCAGGAGAAGTTCCCTGCCACCACTGAGGTTCCAGCCGGATTCAGCTTCGAAGAAGAGAACGGTCTGGGGGGAAACCCGGGCTTCGTCCATGCCGCTGAGTTTCGCGTTGTAGGCGAAGCTGCACCGGCCGGAGCTGGGATCGTTTGGGGCTTTGTACACCTTCTCCGAACCGGCGTAGGCGAGCAGGACATCGCACCATTTGTCGGCCGGGGGAAGCTTATCCTTGTTGTCGTTGGCGTACATGCGTGCGGCCAGGCCGAGTTGTTTGAGGTTGCTCACATTGTTGACGGTCTGCGCGCGGCTCTTGGCTTTGGCCAGGGCCGGCAGGAGCAGCCCGGCGCCAACCGCGGTGACGCCGATGGCGGGTGCAAGCAGAACGGCCATGGCGTCGTCTTGCGTGCTGACGGACGTGGTCTGCCAGCCGTTGGCGGTGTGCGCGCCGATGGCAAGGCTGGTGGCGGGCTCACCGAGGCCGAGGAGGCGCTGGACGGCGGCGAATGCAGTCATGCCAAGCCCGCTGGCGGCCATGGCTTGTTGCTGGATATTGGCAAGGGTCTGACCAACGCGGGCGGAAACGTACACGAATTGGTTGCCTTGGGGGGGCAGATGCCTGGCCAGCTTCTGGAATTCGGGGGTGGATTTGAGTCCGGGCTGTTGGCCTTTGCGGACGGCCTGCACGGTGCGGACCAGCTCCGGCGAGGTGGCGAAGTAGAAGTAATCGCCGCTCGTGGCGACGGTGAGTTGAAGCGGGAGGCCGATGGGGTTGGGCATTTCCATGGAGCAGGACTTGAGTCCGCCTTCTTCGCGCGCCACGACTTGCGGGTTCTTCCTGAGCATTGCGCTGAGGCGATCGTAAAGCAGATCGTTCTTCACCTTCACGGCGGCCACTAGGCCGGGCGTCGGGATTTCAACGGCGCCGGCGGGGCCGCCAATCGGGATGGCCACTGTCGTTGCCGGGTCGAGAGTGAGGATGGCTCCCGCTTCGCCGTCGAGGGATGCGAGCAGGTCCGCCCAGGGGATCCCCGTCTGTTTCTCGAACATTTGCGGGAACGCGCCGGCCATCTCCGCGGCCTGCGGGATGCCCGACTGCGCCAACTCGCTTTGCAAGGTCTTCCACAGTTGCGGGACGTCGAGGTCGCCGTAGACGGCCAGTGCCGTCGTGGCAGGCAGGAGGTCCTGTGCCCTGAGCGCGTGCGGGGTTTTCCCGACGAGGGACCAGAGGAAGCCTTGTCCGGCGCCACTGGCGTGATGGAGGATAAATTTGTTGCGGAAAAGACCGGATGCGACGGGGGCGGCGCTCAGGCCGACGCCGGTGACGTCCTCGATGCCGCTGCGCTGGATGAGCGAGCTGACGAGGTCGAAAACGCGGTCGATTTGTTCTGCTTCCTGGCCCGCGGGCCGGGCCATGGCGGTGACGACGCCGCGCAGGTCTGAGATTTTTTTCGAAAGTCCGTTGAGCCATTGGTCGGTGGCCAGATAAACATAAAGGCTGCCCCCAGGGTCGAGTTGGGAAGTGACTTCCTGGAAGCTGGTCTTGCGCCCGCCGTCGAAGGGCGGGGCGCTCGAGGCCAGTGGGACGGCGGCTGGCGAGGAAGGCGTCGAATCAGCCGAGGGGGCTTCATTTTTCTTGCAGCCGGAGAACTGGGCCAGGCCGAGGGCGAGAAGCAGAACGATGAACTGTTTATTCATAATGACTCCGGGCGCAAGCGGAGTGCATCGGGCGCGGAATGTAAAGCGGGAAGTAGTTCCGTTGATCTTCACGTAATCCTTTTCAACCACGAATGCACACGAATTAACACGAATGGGAAGGAGACAGAATTTACGGATTCTCACGGAATGAATCCGTGCCAATCCGTGCAATCCGTGTCTTCCATCGGCTTTTCCAGATTCGTGTCAATTCGTGTTCATTCGTGGTTGAATCCTGCTCTCCGACATTCCGTGCGAATTCGCGGCCCGCAGATTGCCTTGCTCCCCCCGTCGGATTGTGGTCCACTTTGGCCGCACCCGACGCCCGACTCGGAACTCATGTATTGGAACCCGCGTCACGTATTGCAGTCGTTCTGCGCCTGCCGCGAGGCAACTCAACGATTCACTGGCGCGCGCCCTTCGCCCTGAAACTTCGGGAACGCTCCGTGCTATTATGACCCAAATACACCTGCCTGCCCGTTGGTTCGGGCTGCTCGCCCCGTTCGTCGCCTTCGCGCTCATCCTCGCGCCCGCCCCAATGGACGCCTCGCTGCCGTTCATCTCCGAAATCATGCCTGACAACGCCCGCATTCTGGCGGACGAGGATGGAAATTTCCCGGATTGGTTGGAAATTCACAATCCCGGCTCCGGCGCCGTGAATTTGCAGGGCTGGTTCCTCACGGACAATCCTGCGCTGCTGACCAACTGGGCCTTCCCCTCGGTGAATCTCTCCGCGGGCGGCTACCTCGTCGTGTTCGCTTCGGGGAAAAACCGCACGAACGATCCGGCGCGCTTGCACACGAGCTTCCAACTCGAAGCCAGCGGCGAATTCCTGGCGCTGGTGCAGCCGGATGGCGTCACCATCGCCAGCGCGTTCAGCCCGGCGTTTCCTTCCGTGAAGGAGGACGTGGCCTTCGGCATTGCCCAGAGCCTGGTGGTCACATCGCTCCTGAACGGTTCAGTGCCACGGGTGCTCGTGCCGACGAACTCCAGCGACCTGCCGCCGGGTTGGAACCTGCCCGCCTACGTGCCGGACAGCCGTTGGACCAATGGACCCTCGCCGCCGGCGGCCGGCTTCGACACGAACCAGTCTTCCGGACTTCCCTCCAACGTCGCCCCCAGCGGCACGGCGGTGCAAAGCACCGTCAATGGTTCCTTCACGCCGAACCTGGCGCTCAACGGCAACTTTGGCGACTTCACGCACACGCTCGGCTCCGACACATCCCCCTTCTGGCAAGTGACGCTCACCAACCAGATGTTCATTCACAGCGTCGTTCTTTACAACCGCACCAGTTGCTGCGGCTCGCGCCTGCGCGACATTACCATCGAGATTCTGGCCACGAACGACACGAGCACAGTGACGAATTACACTTCCGCGCTGCTCAACCCGGAGAACGCCGGCTACACCTACCCCAGTGGCCCCGCCGCGCTCACCAATGACCTCGTCGCGCTCACGGGCACGCCGGTGCTGGGCTACATCGTGCGCGTGCGCCGCACGCCCGACCCCGACCTCTCCGGCACGGGCATGCAGGGCAACACGGACGAACCGGCAGTCCTCTCGCTCGCGGAAGTTGTCGTCAACGCTGGCGGCGCGGCCGGCCTGCGACCTTACTTCACGACGGACCTCCAGGCGCTGATGTGGAACCAGAACGCCTCCGCCTTCGTTCGCCTGCCGTTCTTGAGCACCAACACGCCGGATGTGCTCACGCTCAAAACGCGCTACGACGACGGTTTCATCGCCTATCTCAACGGCGTCGAGATCGCCCGTCGCAACGCGCCGGCGTCTCCGCAGTGGGATTCCGCCGCCACCGCCGACCGTGCGCTGACCAACGCTGTGATTCAGGAAACCCTCGACGTGTCGGCCAGCATCGGCGGGCTGATCAATGGCGCCAACGTTCTGGGCATCCAGTTGCTCAACTCCTCGGCAGCCGACCCCAACGCGCTGATCCAGCCGGAGCTGAGTGCGACCAAGCTCATCATTACCAGCAACATTTTCTTCACCGCCCCCACGCCCGGCACCAACAACAACGCAGGCTGGTATTACGACGAAGTCGCCGACACCCACTTCAGCGTGGACCGGGGGTTCTTCACCGACGCCTTCATGGTGGAAATCACCAACGCCACCCCCGGCTCGCAGATTTACTATTCCTTCAATGCCGACGAACCGGGGCCGACGAAAGGCATCCTGTATACCGGCCCGATTCAGATCACCAATACTTCCGTCGTCCGCGCCCGCGCCTTCCGCGACGGCTGGAAACCGACCGACGTGGACACCCACACCTACCTGTTCCTGGCCGACGTCATCTACCAGGTCCCCAATTGGCCGGCCGATCGCATCCCGCCCCGTTACTTTCCCGCAACGTGGGGCGCCAACGCGGTGGACTACGGCATGGACCCCGAAATCGTGACCAACTTCACGCTGGCCCAGTGGTACGAGGCGCTGACACAAATCCCGACGATGTCGATCGTCACGGAAATGCCCAATCTCTTTGACGCGACGACCGGTATTTACGCCAACGCCAGCCAGCACGGGGAAGTGTGGGAGCGGCCCTGCTCGCTGGAGTTGCTTGACCCGACCAATGCCGTGCCCGGCCGCTTCCAGGAAAACTGCGGCTTGCGCATCCGCGGCGGGTTCAGCCGCAACTCCGATTTTCGCAAGCACTCCCTTCGCGTTTTTTTCCGGCGCGAATACGGAGCGGGCAAGCTGAACTACCCGCTGTTCGAGGACGAGGGCGCCGACGAATTCGAAACCTTCGACCTGCGCACCAGCCAGAACTACTCCTGGCCGCGCGGCTCCGAGAGCCCCACGTTCGAGACGATGGTGCGCGAGGTCTTTTGCCGGAAAACCCTTGGCGACATGGGCCAGCCCTATCGGCGCTCGCGCTACTATCACCTCTATCTCAACGGCCAGTACTGGGGGCTTTATGAGACCGACGAGCGTCCGGAAGCCTCCTTTGGGCAAACCTACTTCGGCGGGAGCAAGACGAATTTTGACGTGGTCAAATGCGGCAACCGCGGCGTCACTCCCACCTTTGCCACGGAAGCCACGGACGGCAATCTCCTCGCCTGGTCCAATCTCTGGACGATTTGCCAGGCCATGCGGACCAATCCGTCGCTCTCAAATTACTTCCGCGTTTCCGGCCGCGATCCCGACGGCACGCGCAACCCGATGCTGCCGGTGATGATCGACCTCGACAACCTGATCGATTACATGCTGGAAATCTTTTACAGCGGCGATGGCGACGCCACGCTTTCCTCGTTCCTGAGCGACAACCAGCCGAACAACTGGTTTGGGATGCGCGACCGGACCAATCCGGAGGTCGGCTTCCGCTTCTTCAACTCCGATTGCGAGCACACCCTCGGTTCGCCCAGCAGCCGAGTCGATCGCACCGGCCCCTTCGGCGGCTCCAACGAGGGTATTTTCATCTGGTCCAATCCCCAATGGATGCACGAGGAGCTGATGCGCAACCATGAATACCGCGTCCTGTTTGGCGACCACGTGCAGAAACATTTCTTCAACGGCGGCGCGCTCACGCTCCAGGCCTGCACGAACCGTTTCATCGCCAAGGCGAACCAGATTACGAAAGCCATCCGCGCCTATTCCGCTCGCTGGGGCGACGCCAACAGCGCCATCGCCTACGGCGCAAGTCATTGGACCAATGCAATTGCTTTTTGTCTGAACTGGCTTCCGGCCCGCGCCAACCTCGTCCTGGCCCAGCTCACCAACGATTTGCTCTTTCCCACCCTCAGCGCTCCCACGCTCAGCAGCTACGGCGGGTTCGTTTCGCCGGGCTTCAGCCTGACCATGGCGCAAAACAATCCCGGGGGCATTATCTACTACACAACCAATGGCACTGACCCCAGGCTGATCGGCGGCGGCACCTCCGGCGCCGCGCAATCCTACAGCGCGCCCTTGACGGTGGAGGGAAACCTCAGCGTCCGCGCCCGCGTGAAGGTCGGCACGAACTGGAGCGCCGTCGTCGAAGCCCTTTTCACCACCACGCAGTACTTCCGCGACCTTGCCATCACCGAAATCATGTACAACCCGCCCGGCTCGACAAACGTGGACGGCGACGAGTTCGAGTTCCTCGAATTGAAGAACACCGGGCCGAACAACCTCAACCTCAGCGCCCTCGCCTTCACCAGCGGCATCACGTTCAATTTCACCAACGGCACGCGCCTCGGCCCCGGCGCGTTCTTCGTGCTCGCGCGGAACAAGGCGCAGTTTCAGTCGCGCCATCCCGGCGTCCCCGTCAACGGCCTTTACACCGGCCGTCTTAACAACGAGGGCGAGACCCTCCGGCTCACCCATTCGATCGGCGGCCAGATTTTTGCGGTGACTTATGATGATGCGCCCGATTGGCCGCAGACGGCCGACGGCCTCGGCTTCTCTCTCGTGCCGATGAGCCTCGCCACGAACCTAAATTCCGACCAGCCGCAACATTGGCGGGCGAGCAGCGCCAGCGGAGGCTCGCCCGGCATGGACG
>CAZZAQ010000256.1:0-6792 GCA_964652165.1 uncultured Bifidobacterium sp. | reverse complement strand
CATCTCCGGCGGATAACCCTGCTCGGCCAGCAGCTGCGCCCCTTCAGGGCCGCTGTAGCGCTTGGCAATGGCCTTCAGTCCGTTCGCGATGTATCTGAACGCGTCGTCCCAGGAAATCTTGTCGAACTTGTCCGTGCCGCGCGAGTCGAACTTGTACTTCGCGCGCACTTCCTTGGTGAGGTGCGGGAAGCCGTCATCCGCCCAGCGCTTCCAGCCGCGCCGGACGATGGGATGCTTCAAACGGAACGGCCCATAAACGATCCGGTGAAACGTGTAGCCCTTCGCGCAATGCCGGTTGCCCCAGTTGTAGGACGCCTTGTTGCCGTATAGGTCGGAATACCGTCCGACATCGAACTGTTCGCTCATGCGCACGATGACGCCGTTGCGGACGTGGGCCTGGACGCGGCAGTTGTGCGTGTCATTCGGCGCGCAAACCCACGAGAACGTCGAGTCGTAGCGATACTGGTCGCGGTAGAGTTTTTCCCATTCTCGATTCGGGTACGCCGCGAGCGGGTTGAGGATGCCGTCATCCGGCACTTGAGCCTGGAGGAAGCGCAACGGCAACATCGTCGCCGCGCTGATGCCCGCGCCCACGAGGCCGGAGCGTTTGATGAAGTCGCGACGGGAGAGGGAGTCAGAGTTCATTGATTGGTCTTGTTCGGCGAATGACGAATGACGAATGACGAATTACATTGAATCCGTTCCCGGTTTTGATTGTGGCGTTTGAAGTCAATTCGACATTCGACATTCGACATTTGTCATTCCAAGATGAGCTTGTACCAATTGCTGATGACCTTCCGCCCATTGCGGTCCCGTTGCTCGCCGTTCCACACGGCGAACGCGACCGGCACGCCTTCCTTGCTGCTGGCGAACTGCACGTCTTCTTTGTCCTTCGACTTCAAATCGCGGACAAAGACCACGCTCCAGAAGCCGTCGCGCCAAAGTCCCTTGCCGTCCACGTTCTGCTCCTTCGGCGCCTGCGATTTGAGGGTGCCGAACCCGCGCGCGTTCGCGTCCTCGAGGGGGGACGTTCTGGGCGTGGCGACTATGTTGCCCGCATCGGTCGCGGTGCGGTAGCCCGTGCCGAAATAGGTATCGACGTGCATCGAGACGTACTTCGCATCCATGTCCGGCCGGGCGCCGTCTGTCTCCTGCTGCCAGCCCGCGCGCCAGTACCAAAGGTTCACCGGATTGTCCCGGTCGCCCATGCCGAGGAACGGCATCGTGCCCTTGATGGAGAACTGGAGCGCGATGCCATCCTGGAAATCCTGCACGCGAATCGGCGCGCCGTTCAGGACGGGATCCTTCCACTGTGCGAGAATCGCGACACGCTTCCCGTCATGCAGCGCCGTGATGGCGACTGCCGACACCGGATACGGCTCCGGCCAGAGCGGGTTCAGCGGCACCCGCACGCTGTCGAACTGCTCCCAAGCCGGATTGCTCGGGCCGTCAGGGAATTTCTTCACGCGCCGGACCGCGATGTTCACATCCTCCGGTTTGAGGATGTCATGCACTTCGGCATCCTTGCGGCGCAGCGACTGGATGTATTGCACCAGCGCCCAGCGATCCTCCGGTTTGAGCAGTGAGTCGTCAAACGGCGGCATCGGCGTGCCCGCCAGGCCGTTGGCGATGCGCAGATACAGGTCGCGCCCCTCGGAGCCGCCGCGAAACGCCCCGATGGTAAAGTCGCGTGGAAGCAGCGGCAGACCCCAACTGTCTTTCAACGTCGGCGCGCTTGGCCCGTCCCCAATGCCATGCTCTCCGTGGCACGTGGCGCATTGCAGCCGCGTGTAAACCTCCTTGCCTTTCGTCAGCGCCTCGACGGTGACGCCGGGTTCGGGCGGCACCTGACGAGGCGGCTTCAACTCTCCCGCGGCCCGCGCTTGCTCGAATTTGCTGACGCGCTTGCCATCCGCGCCGACCTCAGCCGTGAGGAGCTTCACGTACTGGACGACTTCGCGCCGCTCCCTCTCGCTCAGGTAGGAAAAGCTCGGCATCGAACTGCCCGCCATCCCGCGAGTGATGGTTTGCAACAAATCGTCATCCGTCGGCAATGATCCCGCCGGCGTGGATTGAATCTTGAACAGTCCGGATTTGAAGTTCCGCGGTTTGGGAAACAGCCACACCGTGGCAGGCCCATTGCCATCGCCGGCGGCCCCGTGACACGCCGCGCAGTGCTGCTCGTAAATGGGGCGCCCCGTTTCAACACTCAGGCCGGTCGTGACACCGGTGCCCGGACTTTTGGGAGATTGAGCGAATGTTGTAACAGCCGAAGCGGCACTCAGGGCGATGAACCATACCAAAGTTTCCACTTTCATCACGCCTGACGCTACGTGCATGAGCGGACAGGCGCGTTGATTCCAGTCAAGCAACGGTTGCATTGAAGCGGTCAGGGGAGTGGTGGACGATTGGCAGGCGACGCTTCTTCCTGACAGTTGCATTGGGCCGGCGCTCTTCATAAGCAATGGAGAGAATCGGCAGTCGGTGCGAATAACTGCTTCGCCTTCCTTGGCATCTTCTCACTGTCAGTTGCCCGCCCGCAGGCCACTGCATTTCAGTGGGTGGAAGGTTGACGCCAGCCTTGTTTCCTCACTCGCCAAGGTGCTTCCGCAGCAGCGCGGAGAGCCGGGCCGGACTGCGGACAATGACCGACTTGCCCTTGACGTCAATGAGTCCTTGCTCGCGAAACTTGGCCAGTGTGCGCGAGAAGGTTTCGCTCGCGGTGCCCAATTCGGCAGCCAGAACCCGCTTGGTCATGGGCAGATCGAACTTCACTGCCTTTTCGCTTGCCGGATCGTGACACCGTTTCATGAGCCAGTTGGCCAGGCGCGCTTCCACGTCCTTCAAGGTCAGGTCGTCCAACTGGCCGACCAGGATGCGCAGGTGCGCGCTCATCGAGCCGAGCATGCGCAACGCCAGTTCCGGCTGCCGCCGCAATAGCGCGAGCATGCCGGCTTTCTGCACGAGCAGAACCTGCGACACCTCGACCGCGCGCGCGTCGGCCGGATACCCCTTGTCCGTGGCGAGCGTTCCTTCGGCGAACGATTCGCCGGCGCGGAACACGTGGATGACCTGCTCTTTCCCGGCCGCATTGACGCGATGGACGTTGATGGCGCCCGTCTGCACGAGGTAGAAGCCGGACGACGGATCGCCCTCGTGAAAGAGATAGCTGCCCTTGGCCACGGACTTGACCGCGGTGATCTCCGCGATGCCGTTCAGTTCCGGCGCTGAAATGCCGGCGAAGAGCTGGCAGCTTCGGAGGGCGTTGGTGATCGCGATTTGTTTCAGCTCGGCCAATGAGCTCGTCATGCCGACCACAGGCTTAATCGTTCTTTCGCCAGAAGTAAACAATCCAACTCACGCCCTCGCCGCGTTCAACCTTCGAGGCAAATCCCTGGCTGCATTTCGTGAAAGCTTGATCAACGTCAAGCCGGCCAGGCCGGCCGCTCGGTAATTTGTCGCCGTGACTCAGTTCAACTTCGACGACCGGCCCTTCATCGTGATTTGGGAGGTCACACGCGCGTGCAGCCTCGCGTGCCGCCATTGCCGCGCGGAGGCGATTCCCAGCCGGCATCCGCTGGAGCTCAACACGGAGGAGTCATTCCGCCTCATCGAGCAAGTGGAACGCTGTCACCCGACATTGTTCATCATGACGGGCGGCGATCCGATTCGCAGGCTGAATCTCGAAGCACTCATCCGCTACGCGACGGACCGCGGATTGCGGGTGAGCCTGAGCCCCAGCGCGACGCCGGCGTTTGCGCGAGCGGACTTGCGCGAGTTCCGGGAGGCGGGCGTGGAGCGAATTTCTCTCAGCCTGGACGGCGCCACCCGCGAGACGCACGACCGGTTTCGCGGCGTGGCGGGGACGTGGAACTGGACGATGGAAGCCATCGCCAATGCCGCACTGGCTGAACTTCCCTTTCAGATTAACACGACCTTCACGCGCCAGAACCTCGGCGAGTTCGATGAGTTCGTCGCGCTGCTCGACGAGATTCGTCCGGTGCTTTGGAGCGTTTTCCAACTCGTGCCGACGGGACGCGGCAAGGTCGATGACCTGCTGACGGCGGAACAGATGGAGGACTTGTTCCAGCGCCTCGCCCGGCTGTCGCTGACCGCGCCGTACGACATAAAGACGACCGAAGGGCAGCATTATCGGCGTGTCGTTTTGCAGCAGGCGCGCGGGACCCGGCCTGCCGGCACGCGCGCACCCCTCGGCATCAACGATGGCAAGGGGTTCGTCTTCATCTCTCACATCGGGAACATCCAGCCGAGCGGTTTCCTGCCGTTGACCGCGGGCAACGTGCGCAAGGACGAGTTGCTGGAAATTTATCGGGACAGCCCGCTCTTCCGCGAATTGCGCAATCCGAGCCTGCTCCGGGGCAAATGCGGCCGGTGCGAGTTCAATACCCTCTGCGGCGGCTCGCGCGCCCGCGCCTACGCGATGACCGGCGACTACCTTGCCCAGGAGCCGCTGGCACGGCCAACCAGCTCAGCGGCCACAAGGAACGACGTGGCTTTGGCAGAAATCGTGGAGCAAGTCGAGTGCGCGCCCGCTTAGGAATCGCCCATGATTAACATCACCCGGCTCTACTGCGGCCTGGCGCAACCGGCCGACGCGCTGCGTTACGGCCAGGGTCACGGCGCACCGCGCACCGCCGCCGAGCGCAAGCCGATCGTCGTTTGGAACATCACGCGCCGTTGCAATCTCCGCTGCATCCACTGCTATTCGGACTCGGATGCGCGCGAATATCCAGGCGAATTGACCTGGGACCAATGCCGCGGAGTGCTCGACGACCTCGCGCAATTCGGCGTGCCGGGCGTGCTGCTCTCCGGCGGCGAGCCGCTCATTCACCCGCGCTGCTTCGACCTCGCCGGCTACGCGCGCAGCAAGGGCCTGCGGCTGACGCTCTCGACAAACGGCACGCTCATTGACCGCAACGCCGCACAGCGCCTCAAGGAACTCGGCTTTGCGTACGTGGGCATTTCCCTGGATGGCATCGGCCCCACGCACGACCACTTTCGCGGACGCCAGGGCGCTTTCGACAAGACAGTGCAGGCGTTCCGGCACTGCAAGGCGGTGGGACAGAAAGTGGGATTGCGACTCACGCTCTCGGCGCACAACGTCGCGGACCTTGACCGCATCCTCGACTTCATCGAGGTCGATGACATCGACCGGGTCTGCTTCTATCTCCTCGTTTACAGCGGGCGTGGAAGCAACGTTGTGGACGTGACGCACGAGCAGACGCGCGCCGCGGTGGACAGAATCATCGACCGCACCGCGCGCTGGGCCGCGTCAGGCCGGCCGCGCGAAGTCCTGACCGTGGACCAGCCCGCGGACGGCGCGTATCTCTACCTGCGCTTGCGGCAAGAAAATGCAGCCCGTGCGGAGGCAGTGCTCGACCTTCTGCGCTGGAACGGCGGCGGCGCGCACGGGAGCGGCACCGGCATCGGCAACATCGACACGCAGGGCAATGTCCATCCGGACCAGTTCTGGCAAACGATGACGCTTGGCAACGTGAAGCAACGGCCATTCAGCGAAATCTGGCGCGACACGAGCAACGGCACACTCGCCGCGCTACGCAACCGCACCGACCGACTGGAAGGCAGATGCGCCGGGTGTCGGTTCCTCAACGTCTGCGGCGGCGGCTTCCGCGTCCGCGCCGTGCAGGTGCATGGCAATCTCTGGGCGCCCGACCCGGCGTGTTATCTGACGGACGAGGAGATAACCCATCAGTCCGCGTAAATCCCGGTTTCGGCCCGACCGCGCTCAGTCATGCGCGCCGGTGTCCAAGGCGGATCCCACACGACTTCCACGAGCGCTTCCTCGACCCCTTCGAGGTCGAGCAGCGCTGCCTGCACGCCTGACGCGATGCTTTCGTGCATTGGGCAGCCGGACGTGGTGAGCGTCATCGTCACGGTGATCGTGGCGCCTTTGATGGCAATGCCGTAAACGAGACCGAGGCCCACGATGTTGCACCCGAGTTCCGGGTCCACGACCTGCCGCAGGGCGTTGCGGATGGTGGCTTGATCAACCATGGCGGTGGTCATGCGCTTCCTTCCAGGGCGGGTTTGAGAATGAGCGGTTCGAGGCGCGGCCGGAACAGGTGGGCGAGCACCTTTCCCATGTTCGTGACGAAGACCGCAACGCTCGCCAGCAGCACAACGCAGCCGACGCGCACGCCGGTTTCGTGGCCGAGTCCCGTCGCCACGCCGACCAGCAAGAGGCCGGCAATGAACAGCCAATAGCCGGCGGCTTGCAGCGTGGACGAGTAGAGGTCGGCTAGCGACGGAACCTTGCTGCGCCCGATGGCCTTGCTGTAGCTGGCGTACCAGACCAGGAACGGCACAACTTTATAGAGCATCCCGAGGACGGCGAAGGTGACGACGCCGATCAACCCGAGAAAGCCATACACGTTTTCAAGCTGCGCCGTGAGCATCGTGGCCGGCAGACGCGGCCAGGCGAGCACGACGCCCAATGCGGAGGCGGGAGCGATCAGTGCGACGGCCGTGAGGAAATACTTCATGCCCCAGTCGAGTTTGCGGCGTTTGCGGGCGCGCAGGATGGCGAGTGTCTCGCAGCCGTAAAGGACCAGCCCGCCGAGCACAACGAATGCGAAGGCGATTTTCCACGGGCTGGAGAGCAGAATCGTCACGAATACGCCAGCCAGCCCGGCATTGAGCAGTGCCAGCGACCAGCCGGCGCGGCGGACATTCTGCATTTCACTCAGCGCGAACATCGGCACGAGCTTGTAAGACACCGCCACAATCATCATCACGAAGAAACCCAACCCT
>CAZZAQ010000255.1:0-6802 GCA_964652165.1 uncultured Bifidobacterium sp. | reverse complement strand
AATCTGGGACAACCACGAGAGCATCAAGAGCAACCTGGCCACTTGTTGCCGCAAGACCGATCAGCCCTCTGCCGCGCTCGTGAAGGATCTCAAGGCGCGCGGTCTCCTCGACACGACGATTGTTCATTGGGGTGGTGAAATTGGCCGTCTGCCGGTCACCGAAAACCACGGCAAAGCCGAGAAAGCCGGGCGCGATCACAATGGCCAGGGCTTCAGCACCTGGGTCGCCGGCGGCGGCTTCAGAGGCGGGATGACCTACGGCGAGACCGACGAGTTCGGGCACAAGGCGGTCGTGAATCCGGTGAGTCCGAATGATTATCACGCGACGCTCCTTCATCTGTTTGGACTCGATCACACGAAGCTCCTTTACCATCACAACGGCCAGGAGGAGCGCATCACCGACACCAGGCCGTGCCGCGTGGTGAAAGAGATTTTGAAGAACGCATGAGGCAGAATGGTGTAGAGCAGATTTCCAATCTGCCGTATCGCCGACTGTTGTCTACGCCGAATGGTATGCTAGTCTTGGCCGGTTAAAGTATGACCCTCACACAAATTGAAAAACGAGTAAAGGCGTTGGAGACGACGGTGCGGCGGTTGACCAAACACGCGCCACTGATCAGTCGCGGATGGTATCGCACTCATGCCGGGCGATTTGCCAATGACCCGATATTTGAAGAAATTGTAAAACTGGGCCGAGCGTATCGGAAATCGCAAAGACCCCTCCCGAAGCGATCGTGATCATCCTCGGCACCGATGTTTTGAGTATCGTTCAACGGGCTGATGGGCAGGAGTATGACCATCTGGTGAGGAGACTTGACGCCGCCGATGACGAGGTAGCGGTGTCCATAATGAGTTTCGAGGAACAGATGCGTGGCTGGCTGGCCTTCATTGTCTTCGTCGTCGGCTGGTTTCTCGCTCCCATGCTCACGTTTGGCTCTGCTCCGCCGACCTTCGAGAAGGACATTCGCCCAATCCTCAAAGCGCATTGCTTCGACTGCCACGGCGAAGGCGAGAAATTGAACGGTGGCCTCGACCTGCGCCTGCGCCGCTTGATGCTCAAGGGCGGCGACGATGGCCCGGTCATCATCCCGGGCAAACCGGACAAAAGTCTTCTCTTCAAAATGGTTCACAGCGGCGAAATGCCGAAGCGCGGCAAGAAACTTACCCGCGAACAGGTCGAATTGATCCGGAGCTGGATCGCCGCCGGCGCCAAGACGATTCGGACTGAGCCCAGTGAAATTGCCAAAGGCAGCAACTTCACCGAGGAAGAACGCGCCTTTTGGTCGTTTCAACCGATTCGCCATCCGACAGTCCCGCCGACGAAGCCGAAGGACAGGGCGCGGACGCCGATCGACGCGTTCCTGCTGAGCGCGATGGCAAAACAGAAGCTCGGCTTCTCGCCCGACGCCGAAAGGTTCACGTTATTGCGCCGCGCTTCCTTTGATCTCATTGGATTGCCGCCGACGCCCGCTGAAGTGGAAGCCTTCCTTGCGGACAATTCGTCCGATACCTACGAAAAGCTGATCGACCGCTTGCTGGATTCGCCGCACTACGGCGAGCGCTGGGGCCGCCACTGGCTCGACGTGGCGGGCTACGCCGATTCGGACGGTTATAGCGACGCCGATCCGCCGCGCGCTTACGCCTACAAGTACCGTGACTACGTCATCGGCGCGTTCAACTCGGACAAACCGTTCGACCGGTTCATCACCGAGCAACTCGCCGGCGATGAACTCGCGCGCGCGACACGGGACAATCCACAAGCGGCGCTGGCTGCGCCGCACACGCACGAGTTGCTCATCGCGACGGGCTTTCTCCGCATGGGCGCCGATGGCACCGCGACGCCCGCCGTCGTCGACTATGACGCGGTGCGCAATCAGGTCGTGGCCGACACGATCAAGATCGTGAGCACATCATTGCTGGGATTGTCCATTGGCTGCGCGCAATGCCACGACCATCGCTACGATCCCATTCCGCAGACGGATTATTATCGTCTCCGGGCCGTGCTTGAACCCGCGTATGATCCAAAGAACTGGCGCATTCCGGACCAGCGCCTCGTTTCACTCTATAGCGAAGCGGACCGGACGAAGGCTGCTGAAGTCGAAGCCGAAGCGAAGAAACTGTCTGACGAAAAGTTGGCGAAGCAGAAGCAGTACATCGACGAAGCGTTGACGAAGCATCTCGAGAAGTTTGAAACCGACTTGCGCGGAAAACTCCGCTCGGCCTACGACACGCCCGCCGACAAACGCACCGCCGAGCAAAAGAAACTTCTCGAGGACAATCCCAGCGTGAACATCCACGCTGGCGTGCTTTACCAGTACAATCAGAAGGCCGCGGACGACTTGAAGGCGATGGACGCGAAGATTGCGGAGGTTCGCGGACGCAGGCCGACGGAAGACTTTATCAGCATCCTGACGGAGCCGGCGGACAAGATTCCGGTCACTTACCTGTTTCATCGCGGCGATCCGAAGCAGCCTAAGGAGGCCGTCCAACCCGGCGGATTGAGTGTGCTCGCGCCTCCGGGACAGTCCGTGGCGTTGCCGGAAAAGAATTCGGAGCTTGCAACGACCGGGCGCCGACTCGCCTTCGCGCGGTGGCTGACCAGCGGGACGAATCCACTGGTCGCCCGCGTCCTCGTGAATCGCATTTGGCTGCATCATTTCGGCCACGGACTCGTCGGCACGCCGTCGGACTTCGGCGTCATGGGGGAACGACCGACTCATCCCGAGTTGCTCGACTGGCTCGCGGGCGATTTTGTCGAGCACGGCTGGCGATTGAAGCGTTTGCACAAATTGATCCTGACTTCCACGGTCTATCGGCAATCGTCTCTGCGCGATCCGAGCGGCGAACAGCGTGATCCGGAAAACCGCCTTTACTGGCGCAAGCCGGTCCAGCGCCTCGATGCCGAAGCCATCCGCGATTCGATTCTCGCTGCCAGCGGCGCGTTGAACAAAACGATGTTCGGTCCTCCCGTGCCGGTGCGCCCGGATGTGCACGGCCAGATTATCGTTGGGATCGACAAAACGGAGGGCGACAACAAAATGCCGGTCGAAGTATCGCTCAAGGGCGAAGAGTTTCGGCGTGGCATTTACATCCAGGTGCGGCGCAGCCGTCCGCTGGCGATGCTCCACGCCTTCGATGCGCCGGTGATGGAGGTGAACTGCGAGCGGCGCCAGTCGTCCACGGTGCCGACGCAATCGCTGATGTTGATGAACAGCCAGTTCATGTTGGATCAGGCGGCCCGGTTCGCCACGCGCTTGCAGGCGGAAGCCGGCGAGGACCGCTCCCGGCAGGTCAGCCGCGCCTGGCGCCTGGCGTTCAGCCGCAGCCCAACAGAACCCGAGTTGGCCGGCGCGCTCGACTTCCTGTCCCGACAGGTGGAGTACTTGAAAAGAGCGCCTGAAAAGAAAGAGGAGCAACCGAAGAAGGACGAAAAGACGAAAGCCGTCCCGAAACCGGCGCCGGAATTGCAAGCCCTGACCGATCTCTGCCAGGCATTACTGAGCGCCAACGAGTTTCTCTACGTGGACTGAGCGAACCGGCCTGACGAGTGCATCGAAGGCTGGCCTTTCGCGCCCATCTCGATACGCTATCTCGCATGTTCCTGCGATTGCTGACCGCCGTTTGCATCCTGCTCGTCGTCGGTTTCCGATCGAGCGCCGCGGATTCCCCCGTACTCACCCATTCAAACTCCCCGACCTTGCGCGTGGCCACTTTCGATATCGATGCCACTCCGCCGATTGGATCCTGGATGGCCTACGATCCGGTGACCAATGTCTGGGAAATGGGCCTTCGCGCGCGGGGCATCGTGTTGCTCGGCGCGGGCGAACCGATTGTGTTATGCGCTCTCGATTGGATCGGCATCGCCAATGAAGGACAGGATGCGTTCCGCAGCGCGCTCGGCCAGGCCGCGGGCACTTCGCCTCGGCGTGTGGCGGTTCACACATTGCACCAGCACGACGCGCCCGATTGCGATCTTTCCGCGGAACGCATTTTGAAACACGCCGGACTGAGTCCTCGGCAATACGATGGCCATTTTCAACGCCAGGTCATTACCAACCTGGCGACCGCAGTGCGCGAGTCTCTGCCTCGCGCGCAACCCGTAACCCATCTCGGCCTCGGTGCGGCGCGAGTGGACCAGGTCGCTTCGAACCGCCGCATCCTTGGAACCGACGGGAAGGTTCGTGCGACCCGCTACACCGCCACCAAAGACGCCGCGCTTCGGGCTGAGCCGGAAGGGACGATTGACCCGATGGTTTCGCTCGTGAGCTTCTGGAACGGCGAGAAGCCGGTGGCGATTTTGAGCTACTACGCGACCCATCCACAAAGCTATTACCGCACGGGCATTCCGAATCCCGACTTTCCGGGAATCGCGCGCTTCCTCCGGCAACTGGCGGTTCCGGCCGCGTTGCACATTCACTTCAATGGCGCGGGCGGCAACATTGGCGCCGGGAAATACAACGACGGGACGCCGGAAAACCGGCTCATCCTCGCCCAGCGTCTCGCGGACGGAATGCGCCGTGCCTGGGAAGGCGCCAAACGCGAACCCGTCACCGCGACAAACGTCAGTTGGAGCAGGGAGCCCGTGGCCCTGCCGCCCGCAAAACATCTCGCTGTGGATAAGTTGGAAGCCGAGCTCAAAGGTCGAACCGCGCCATTCGTCGCAGGAGGCGGCGCTTCCCGACTCGCGTGGCTGCGACGCTGTCAGGCGGGCCACCAGATCGATGTTTCCTGTTTGGCACTCGGTCGCGCGCGGATTCTGCATCTGCCGGGTGAGCCCTTTGTTGAATATCAACTTGCTGCCAAGGCTGAGCGCCCCGATCTGTTCGTCGCGGTGGCCGGTTATGGCGATTATGCGCCTTGGTACATTGGAACAAGCGTCGCCTATGAGGAGGGCGGCTATGAAACAAGTCCTTCTGCCTCCAACGTCGCGCCGGAAGTCGAAAAGATACTCTCAGAAGCAATCCGGAAATTGCTGCGTAGATAATGTTGTCGCTTCACTCGAAGGAACTTATTTCCAATGCCAGCTCGGCGACGGGGTGCATCCTGACACTGCCGCCGGACTGCTCCCTCTCCCCGCGACGCAGGAGCGGGGAGAGGGCCGGGGAGAGGGGCTATGGATGGATTCAGCGGCCCTCCTCTCCCCGTCCCTCTCCTCCCTCGGAGGGAGGAGAGGGAGTCCGCCGATGGCGAACAGGGGCAGCTCAAGATGCGCCCTCGGCGATGCGCTTTCCAGGATTTGTCTCGGTCACTTTGAGTTCATCATGCGTCTCTACACGTTCGAAGCGAAGAAGCGACCGCAACTGATTGGAGCCGAAGTGGCCGGCCGATTGATTGATCTCAACGCCGCGCACGCCGCGCGCGTGGGTCGTCGAGCCGCAGTGCTGGCCACTTCGATGCTCGAACTGATTCGCGGCGGCGAAGCTGCGCTCAAGCGGGCCAAACAGGCACTGGCGTTTGCGGAGAAAAACCCGAAGAAAGCCAATGCGTTCACTTACGATCTGGGTGGAGTCAGAGTGCTCGCACCGGAATCGTCGGCCCCCTTCTTCCTTCACGCGCGGATCGCGGCTGACATTGCCGCCAGACTCCGCTAGATACCAACGCACATGCCGACGCTGAACTGGATCGGGAAAGAGGCGGTGGTGAACCATCACCAGCACGTCCCTTTTCACCTGCTCAAGGACGTGCCCGACCTCGCCTGCGGCGACCCCGGCAGCGGCAACCTCATCGTGCAGGGCGACAACCTCGTCGCGCTCAAGGCGCTGCTGCCCTACTACGCCGGCCAGGTGAAATGCATCTACATCGACCCGCCGTACAACACCGGCAACGAGGGCTGGGCTTACAACGACAACGTCAACAGCCCGGTCATCCGCGAATGGCTCGGCAAAGTCGTCGGCAAGGAAGGCGAGACGCTCGACCGGCACGACCGCTGGCTGTGCATGATGTATCCGCGCCTCGCGCTGCTCCGACAATTCCTGCGCGAAGACGGGGCGATTTTCATCAGCATTGATGACTGCGAGTTCGAGCACCTTCTCATGGTGTGCAACGAAATGTTCGGAGCACAGAATCACTACGGGACGCTCGTTTGGCAGAAGAAGGACACGCCCTCCAACGACGCGAAAGCCATCTCAATCACACACGAGTATGTCGTGATTTACGTTCGCAGTGAGCAATTCGTGCGGAACTTGGTGCCGCGAACTGACGAGCAGCGGGCCATCTACAAGAACCCCGACAACGATCCTCGCGGTGTGTGGACGCGCGGCGCTCTGACCCGAAAGGAATTTGTCGAAAAAGACTACTACCCAATTAAGAACCCGAAGGGACGTGAGGTGTTGCCACCGCCCGGAACGAGTTGGCGCGTGTCGAAAACCACACTGGCCCAACTTATCGCCGAGAATCGCTTGTGGTGGGGAAAGAGTGGCGATGGCGACATGCCCTTCGCCAAGCGATTCCTTACCGAAGTCCAGGATGGGGTCGTTCCGATTTCTTGGTGGGACTACAAGTTTGCTGGCTCGAATCGAAACGCAAAAATGGAAATGCGAGAAGTCTTTGAGAACACCATTCCGTTTGATACCGCCAAGCCTATAGCGCTCGTCGAACGCATCCTCCAAATCGCCACAAGTCCGGGCGACCTCATTCTCGATTCCTTCGCAGGTTCAGGCACGACAGGCCACGCAGTGTTGAAACTTAACCAAACCGCACCCGCAAAAGAGCTGCGCCGTTTCATCCTCGTGGAAATGGAGCCGAAGATTGCGGGCGAAGTCACCGCCGATGTTGGCGGGCAGGAAGTTGTTGAAGAAAAGAC
>CAZZAQ010000254.1:3268-6847 GCA_964652165.1 uncultured Bifidobacterium sp. | reverse complement strand
GCGCGGACGAAATCGACATTGCCAGCCCCGTTCCGGATGAGCAACTGCTCGCGCTGGACGAAGCCCTCGACCGTTTCGCCGCGCTGGAACCGCAGCAAGCCGAACTGGTCAAGCTCCGCTATTTTGTCGGTCTGAAGATTGAAGAAGCCGCCGAGCTCCTTGGCATTTCTGAAGCCACCGCAATACGCTGGTGGGCCTACGCCCGAGCCTGGCTGCTCAACGAGGTTCAATCCAATGCGCGCCCGTTCATCCGGTAAACGCGCCAGCCTTCGATGGCGGAGTTCTCGGGTGGGGTGCCGTCACCGCGGACGACGTTAACGGCGGCACGGTAAACACGGAGATGAACCAAATCCCGGGCGCACAGTTCCTTGTGACAAGCGCTCGATCGAACGATCCCCTTGCCGAGTCGGCGGCTCGCCGAAATACTCGCCAGGAAACACGAGTTGTGAAGATTCTGGAATTCACCGCGCCCGGTTGGGCATTTGTTTGCAGCCTGCTCTGCGCGTGCGGGCTGAACGCCGCACCGGTTCTTGAGCAGACGGACGTCTTCGTTTCAGGTCGCGACGCATACTTCGCGATTCTCAAGGACAAAACCGTGGGAGTGCTTTGGGAGCGCGGCACGAACGCCGATTACCAGTTCATCACCTTCACCCGGTTCAATCGCGAGTGGCTGGAGGAAACGCCGGCGCAAAGTCCGAAAGGGAATTCCGCCGCGCAGGCCGGCCGCCGCATGAAGCTGCTCTCGAAGGAAGCTTTTCTTCGCTACGATGGCCGGCGTCCGCCCGCCACCGGCTTCATCACTTACGTGAGCAAGACCCAGCCCGTGCTGATGCACTGCCACGGGTGGGAGGATTACTCGGACGGCTACGACGATTACGCGGTGAGCCTGAGCCAAGACAATGGCCGAACGTGGTCCGCCGAGGAGGTGCGCTGGAAAAGCAGCGTCGTGCCCGAAGGCCGCATCCGCTACGCCGAGCCGGCGGCGTTCTTCGATGCGGAGGCGGAGAAGCTCATTGTGCTGACCGACAAGACGCTTTACCCGAAGGACAAGCTGAACATCGACGCCGACTACGCGCTGGTGATGGCGACTACGTGCTCGCATTTTTCCCGCAATTCTGGAGTTCAGATCGGACCCGCGCCGCGTCATGCTTACCGGTGACGCGCAATTTCAGCCATGCCCAATCCAACCGACACCCGTCCCCTCCCGCCCGGCCGCAACATGCCGCCGCTCCGGTGGTGGATCACCGCATTGATCTCCGCCGCGATCGCAATCGTGGTCGTGCTCCTGCTCAATTCGTGCAGCGAGCAAAGCCCGACCGTGGCCGCCAGCCCTCCGCCAAAGCAGTCGAATGCCACCGCGTCGCCGGTTACAAATTCCCCTTTTGCGAACACCAATGGGATTACGACAATGGAAGCCGCCCAATCGGTCGTCGTCGTAAAGGATCTCGGTTTCGGCCGTCAGCCACCATTGCTGGAGGACGTGGTGCGCGACATCGAGCGTCGCTCCCTACCTGATGATGGACACGGCCGTACATTCGCGATTCTCGAGGCATTCACGCAACCGGATCACGAGACGAGCAACATCAACCTTTGCCTGCGCATCAGCACCGAGAAGCCGGGGATTGGACAGATCACGTACCGGCGCACAGGCAAGGAGCTGTGGAAGTGCCGCATCACACCCGCCACCCACAAGCCGCCGTTCACCGGCGGCTCGCTCACGATCTATTTCGACGTGGGCGATGGCAAGCTGTTCACCGTGGACGGCTCGACCGGCCCGTCGTCCATCCTCACCGCGACGCTCAAGGAGCCGGGTGTGCAAATCGGCCAAGTGTGGCCCGAGGGCGAGGTGCGCGAGATGACGTTCATCTACAGCGCCTGCGGCTGCCCCATCAAGGTGAAGTGCCGCCGCGCCGGCGAAGGGACCGTCCGCACCGACGCAGCCCAGGTCATCTTTCCCGATGACCCTGCGGCGATGCAGGTCATCAACGCCTTGATGAAGTGGTGAGCAAGTCCGAACTAACCATTGCGTTCCGGCGCGGAGCGCGTAATGTTCCGTCGTGCGCGCGGCCATTGCCTTCCTGGTTGCGAGCCTGCTGATGTGGACGCAGGCGGTGGCGGTCGTGTCCCCGGTGGTCCACGTCGAGTCGGCGGCGTGCTGCGGCTGCGATTGCGGCAAGCGGGACTGCTGCGGCTCCCCTGCCCCGTCGAATCCCCAGCCTCCGCCCACGGCCGCGGTCCGCCTTGCGGCTCAGGACCAGGCAAAGCTTCCCAAGCCGGCCGTCACTGAATCCCGCACTGCTCTTGTTTCGCCTGTTCGCAAGTACTCCCGCCCGCCCGTTGCTCAACGGGTTTCCGCGCTCCCGTTTTTCCTGCGGCATTGCGTGCTTCTGATCTGACCGCTCCCCGCCGACCGCACGCAGTGTGATCCGCGCAGGCGCACTGCGGCTTCCTTGTTTCCCTGCGCTCGTTGAACCATCCGTTTTGCGGTTATGAAGAGCAGTCTCATTCCGATCTTGTGGCTTGGGTTCGCCGGAGTCGCGCACTCGGCCGAGCCCGCGCTGGTCGTGCCGGCGACCGACATCGTCCGCCTCACGCCCGCCTACATCAATCAACTGGCGGACCAAATGCGCTCGAACCACCCCGCGCTCCGGTCCGCCGCAGCGCTCACGGCCGCCGCCCGCGCCGGCACGAACGCCGTCCGCTCCTGGGAGGATCCGATGCTCAAGTTCGGCGGCAGCGTGGCAGACTCGGCGCGTGGCCCGGGACTCGACGAGGACGGGAACCTCCGTTACGGCGTCGAACAAAAGCTTCCGCTCTTTGGCAAGCCGTCCGCGGCTCGCGCCGTGGCCGTCGCCGAGGCGCAAACGCAGGCGTCGCGTGCGACCTGGCAATTTCAGTCTCTGCGCCGCGACCTGGCCCGTGCGCTGTTTCGCGCCGCAGCCAGCGAGCGTCTCGTCGAGATCGGCCGGCAGGATCTGGCGTGGCTCGAAACGATGGTGGCGACGACCGAGGAACGCTTTCGGGCCGGCGGCGCTTCGCAGGTCGAAGTGCTCCGCATCCAGAACGAACGCGCCAAACGCGCCGAGTTGGTCCGCACCGACACGCGGCGTCGCGACGCCGAGCGCGCGAGCGTGAACCGCCTGCTCGGCCGCGACCTGCACACGCCGCTGCCGCGCTTCGAGCTGCCAGACCTCGCCGGGCCGGTGAACTACAGCACGCAGATCGTTTCCTACGCCGTCCGCCACGAGGCGAAGTTAGGGATGATGCAGCGCGAGATTCGCGCCGCCGAAACCCGCGTTGAGGCCACGCGACGCGCCCGGCGCCCCGACGTTTCCGCCGGCCTCGAAGCGCGCCAGTACAGCGGCGATGGCGGCTTCCGCGAGGGGATGGCGTTTGTGAGCCTGAGCCTGCCGTGGTTCAACGCCGGCCGCTACCGGAGCGACCTGGCCCGCGACAAGTCGAAACTCGACGCCGCGCAGTTCGACGCCGCGGATTATGAGGCCGCCGTTCGCGAGGAGGTCCACCATCTGACTGTGCAGATTGACGCCGCCTGGCGCGAGGCGCTGCTCTACCGCGACG
>CAZZAQ010000254.1:0-3258 GCA_964652165.1 uncultured Bifidobacterium sp. | reverse complement strand
CGCCACGAGATCCTCCCGCGGTCCGAGCAGGCGCTCGCCGCCGCGCACAACGCCTGGCTGGCCGGGCGCGGCATGTTCTTCGACGTGATGGAGGCGCGCCGCATGTTCCTCGAGGCGCAATCGATGCTTGCCCGCGCCCTCTCCGAACAATACCAGATGATGAGCGAACTTGTCCTTTCCTGCGGCCTCGGCGACCTCGAAGCACTCCAAATGATCGGCGCCGGCCAGACGCCGCCTGAATCCAAATCCAACCCATCGATCCTGCCATGAAACCCGTACACCTGTTTCTTCTGCTCGTTGTCGCCGCGCTCGCGGGCGCCGGCGGCTGGTTTGCCTCGCGGCACTTCTCCGGCCAACACGCCGGCGAGATGAACACCAGCGTATCCTCCGGGCGAAAAGTTCTCTACTACCAAAGCGCGATGCACCCTTGGATCAAATCCGACAAGCCCGGCCGCTGCACGATTTGCGGCATGGAACTCATCCCGGTTTACGAGGGCGAAAAGGGCTTCGACGCCGGCGAAGGCGTGACGACCCTCGGCTCGAATATTATTCAGGTGATCCACGTGCAGTCTGACGAGGTGACCCGCCGCCCGTTGCGGCGCACCTTGCGCGTGGCCGGGATCATCGATGATGACGACACGAAGCACCGGTTTGTCTCCGCCTACGTCGAGGGCCGCATCGAGCAGTTGGCCGTGAACTTCATCGGCGCCGAGGTCAATGCCGGCCAGCCGCTCGCGACGTTCTACAGCCCGACACTTCTGGCGGCCGAGCGTGAATATGTCGTGCTCGCCAAGCAACGGAGCGCAGGCACGAACGCCCAGCTCGCGGCGGAGCATCAGCGTCTGGTCGAGGCCGCGGCGCAACGTCTCAAGCGCCTGGGTCTGTCCGACGCGCAGATTGCCGCGCTCCCAATCAAGCCCGAGAGCGACATTCACACACCAATCTTCGCGCCCATCTCGGGCACGGTTGTCGCGCGCCACGTTTACGAGGGGCAATACGTGAAGGAGGGAGACAAGTTGTTCGAATTGGCCGACTTCTCGACCATGTGGTTCCAGTTCGACGCCTACGAGCGGGACCTCGTGTGGATTAAGGCCGGCCAGACAGTTGAAGTCACCACACCCGCCGCGCCTGGACTCACGTTCACCGGCACCGTCGCGTTCATCGACCCGAACCTCAAGGAGATGACCCGTACGGCGCGAGTGCGTGTTGAACTGCCCAATCCGCTTGTGCAGGAGAACGGCCGGCGCCGCCGCCAGCTCTACCACAAGCTTTACGCGGACGCGCTCGTCCACGTCGAGACGCCCGAGGTGCTGGCGATTCCGCGCGCCGCCGTGCTCATGCCCGGCCCGCAGGCGCTCGTGTATCTCGACAAGGGAGGAGGCGGCTTCGAGCAGCGCAAGGTGAAGCTCGGCCGCGCCGGCGACGAGGATTGGGAAGTCCTGGAAGGGCTCGGTGAAGGCGACCGGGTAGTCACCACCGGCAATCTGCTCATCGACGCGCAGGCGCAGTTGAGGGCGGGCGGCAGCGGTGGGGGCAGCGAACACAGACACGGCGAAACCTCGGCCCATACTACGGCGGTGGTGCTGCCTCCGCTCACCGCCGCCCAGCGCGACGCGGCCAAGCAGTTCCTCGGCGTCGCCACCGCGCTCGCGTCCGCGCTCGCGGCGGACAACCTCGGCGACTTCAACTCCGCCGCGCCGAAGTCGCATCCGGCTGTGGCCGCGCTTGCCGCCGCCTTTTCCAAGGACAACCCGTGGCGCCCACTCATTGATTCCGCCGAGTCCGCCGCGCATGTCGAGTCCGCCGCCGACTTGAAGGCGGCGCGGAAAGGATTCCATCCGCTAAGCGTCGCCGCGGTGGCCTTCGCGAAACGATTGCGCGCGCAGGAGGCCGAATTCGGTTCGATCAAAGTCTTCCGGTGCCCGATGGCGGCGGATTCGTTTCCCGGCGCGCCGCCCGCCGCGGAATGGATTCAAGCCGCGGGTCCGCTGCGCAATCCTTACTTCGGCGCCGAGATGCTTGAGTGCGGAACGGAGGTGAAACCGCAATGAGAACCGCCGAAATGCTGAAGAAATGACTCCCCAATCTACTGGAAAGAATTTCCGCCGTCACGGTGACGGCGAAAAACAAACATCAACAAACGCAAAACGTATGAAGTTCACGAAATACCTCGTCACTGTGGTGCTGCTCACCGGCCTGGCTGCCGGAACCCTGAGCCTCCGCGCCGCCGACAAAGAAAAACCGAAGCCCTACCCGCTCGACAAGTGCGTCGTCTCCGACGAGAAGCTCGGCGAGCATGGCAAGCCCTACGTCTTCACGCACGAAGGCCAGGAAATCAAAATGTGCTGCAAGGATTGCTTGAAGGATTTCAAGAAGGAGCCAGCCAAGTACATGAAGAAAATCGAGGAAGCACAAAAGAAGAAAAAGTAACTGACACTCGGCGCCCCGCCGTCGCCTCGATTCGGAGCCGGCGGCGGGGACAATCCCACCCTGCAACAAACAACGCACGACCCATGAACACCATTATCAAATGTCTTGAGCATTCATGGTTCAGTTTCGTTTTGAGCCTTTTCGCGGCCCAATTCTATGATTAACCGTCTCATCGAGTGGTCCCTGCGCAACCGGTTCCTGGTCGCGTGCGCCGTGCTGTTCGCCGTGGCGTGGGGCATCCGCGCAGTGTATCGCACACCGGTCGACGCGATTCCCGACCTCAGCGAAAACCAGGTGATCGTGTTCGCCGATTGGCCGGGGCGCAGCCCGCAGGAGGTCGAGGATCAACTCACCTATCCGCTCAGCGTGAACCTTCAGGGTCTGGCCGGCGTGCGCACGGTCCGCGCCACGTCGATGTTCGGCTTCACGCTCATCACGATCATTTTCGAGGACAAGCTGGACAACTATTTCGCCCGCACGCGCGTGCTCGAACGACTCAACTACCTCGGCGACACCCTTCCACCCGGCGTCGTGCCGAAGCTCGGGCCGGACGCCACGGGATTGGGCTGGGTTTACCAGTATTACCTCGAGGTCGATCCCGCCCTGGCGCCGCAGGGCGGCTACGACCTCGGCCAGTTGCGCGCGTTGCAGGACTGGTTCATCCGCTACCAGCTCAACGCCGTTCCGGGCGTCGCCGAGATCGGCAGCATCGGCGGGTTCGTTCGCCAATATCAAATCGAAGTCTCGTCGCTCAAATTGCGCGCGGCTGGCGTGCCTTTGAGCGAAGTGATGAAGGCGATCAGCGACTCGAACCTGAACGTCGGCGGC
>CAZZAQ010000253.1:0-6869 GCA_964652165.1 uncultured Bifidobacterium sp. | reverse complement strand
CGCCAGAAGGCGATGAAGTTCAGGTTCGCCGCGTTGAGCATCAGTTCGATGCCGACAAGCACGAGGATCGCGTTGCGCCGCGTGAGCGCGCCGGCCAGGCCGATGCTGAAGAGCAGCGCGCTGAGGAGGAGGTAGTAGTGGAGAGGAGTCATGCGACAGGGAAAGCGGGAAAACGGGAAAACGGGAAAACGGGACTTCTTGTTTGCCCGTCTTCTCGTCTCCCCGTCTTCTCGATGTCAACACGGTTCATAGGCTTCGATTGATCACGACTCTGACCCGCTTCCCGATGGCCTCGGCTTCTTCTCCTGCATCGCGATGATCACAGCGCCAATCATGGCCGCCGTCAGGAGCAGGCCGAGGACTTCGAGGGGAAGGACGTAATCGCCCATCAGCCGATCGCCCAGAGATTTGACGGAGACGGCCGGGGCAACGAGCGTCGGCGGACCGAAAGCCGGAAGCGCCTCGGCCTTCGCAGCCGTGACGACCAGGCGCCGCGCGAGCTCCGGGGACTTCAGCACGGCGCCGGCCATTGTGGCGAAAGCGGCGACCGCGATGCCCACTCCCCACGGCATCGCGGTCGCGATGGGCGCGGGCGACGGCGGCTCCGCGCCGCGGGTCAGCAGGATGGCGAACACAATGAGAATGGCGACCGCACCGACGTAAACCAGTATTTGCGCGAAGCCGACGAACTCGGCGTTGAGTTGGAGGAACAACCCGGCCAGCCCGGCAAACGTGAGCGCCAGACAGAGCGCGCAATGCACCAGATTGCGCAGCGTCATGGCGGCGATGGCGCTGCCAGCGGTGAGGCCGGCGAGAATGGCGAAAGGCCAGGTCATGGGTCGAAACGTTGAAATGTTGAATCGTTGAATCGTTGAAGCGTTGAAGCGATGAAGCAAGGAAGCGCGTGCGGCTCATCCCGCTTCAACGCTTCAACGCTTGAACGATTCAACGATTCCTCAATCCGCATACCGATACTCCCTCCTGCCCACGCTCGTCTGGAAACCGCGCCCGAGCAGCCAATACGGCGCGACGAGCAACGCGGCGCACACCAGCCAGCGCGCGCCAAGGTTCCAGCCCTCCCGAAAAGTGAAATGCCAGATGCCGGCGACGACGACGTTCGCGAGCGCCATCGGCAACAGGAACTTCCACGCCAGGTTCATGAGCTGGTCCGTGCGCAGACGCGGAATGGTCCCGCGCGTCCAGATGAACAGCGCCAGAAGCGCGAAGAGTTTGCCAAAGAACCAGAGCCATGACGGGATGAAATCCAGAAAGGTGAGCGGCGCCGTCCAGCCGCCCAGAAACAGCGTGATGCCCAGCCCGCACATCGCGAAGAGGACCAAGTACTCCCCGAGGAAGAAGAGCGCGAATTTGAACCCGCTATACTCCGTGGAGTAACCCGCGATGAGTTCGGACTCCGCCTCGGGCAGGTCGAAAGGCGTGCGATTGGACTCCGCGGCGGCGGCGACAAGGAAAAGAAGAAACCCCGCCAGCCCCCAAGGCGTGAACAGGTGCCATTGGTGCAGGAACCCCCACAGCACTTGCTCCTGCCGCGCCACGATGCTCACGAGCGAAAGCGACCCGGCGAGCATTACCACCGTCAGCGAAGAGAGGATCAGCGGCACTTCGTAGGAAATCATCTGCGCGATGGCCCGCATCGCGCCCAGGAGCGAATACTTGTTCCGGCTCGACCAGCCCGCCATGAACACGCTCAATTCCGTGGCCGCGCCCACGGCGAAAAAGAACAGCAGCCCGGTCTCCGGCAAATCGAGCGCCACCATGTTTTTGCCGAAAGGCAACACGGCGTACGCCAGCAGGACCGGAATGACCAGCGCCAGCGGCGCCAGGAAATGCACCACCCGGTCGGCCGCCCGCGGCACGATGTCCTCCTTGGTCAGCATTTTGAGCCCGTCGGCGACGAACTGGCCCAGCCCCGCCAGACGAATCTTCGTCAAGGGAATGCCGACGCGGTTCGGTCCGATGCGGTTTTGGATTCGCCCCAGCGCCTTGCGCTCAAGGACCGTCACGATCCCGAACAGCAGCGCGAACACGCCGATGATTGTCCCGATACTCAGAAGAGTCGACACCCATGGCTGCGCCGCCGTTGGGAACCAACCCACAACGGTGTGTTTGGCCGTCACGAAAATCTGGTCGAGCGCGTTCCCCATAGTTCGAATCTTCAAATCCAGCAGCGCCCGGCGCCCGACGCGCGCCCACGCAACACGACCGGCTCCGTTGATTCAGCCCACTGCCGCATCATGCCTGAACGAGATTCGCCGCGCACGCGCGGAGTATTGCCAAAGCGCCAGACCTGTTACAAGGAGCAGCAGCGACAATCGAACTGGCCCGGTGCATCCGGACACAGGCGCCGGACCGCGAGCCGTCCCGGCTCGCAGCGCGTCGCCTCGGCCGAAGATCGAGCAGTTTTCCAGCGCCCCTAACCCGGATATTTCACACTCGCTTCGAGTGCCGAATCGCCGGTTTCATTAACACCCCGCTTTAGCGGGGTGTATGCGCGTAGGAGGTGGTCGAAACCGTTTCAACGGTTTTGACAGGGTGTGAGAAACCGTTGAAACGGTTTCTCGTCTCACCCCGCCCGAACACCACGCTAAAGCGGGGTGCTAATAAGAGGAAACGATCCGAGACGAGAAACGTGTGAAATGTCCGGGCTAAGCGTATCCACCCGCTGCGGGCCGGGACGGCCCGCGCTCCGGGCGTCGCAGTGGCAGGATGCGCCCGTCCCGGCCGGCCCGTGTAACCCTTCATCCTCAGTCCAAGCAAAGCGGCGCCGTTAGCGCAACCGGCTCACCGCGCCGGCTTTGCTGCCAGCGCCTCGAGCGCCCGCTGCGCCGGCACGAAATCCGGCGCCAGCCGCAGGCACTCCCGAAATTGCTCCTCCGCATCCCAGCGCCGCCCGCCGCGCGCCAGCGCCTGCCCCAGCATCAACCGCGCAGGCGGCCACTCCGGAAACTTTTCCACCGTCAACCTGAACTGCGCCGCCGCCGTCGTTTGATCTCCCGTCAGGTGCGTCATCATTCCAAGACTGTATTTCAACTGCCAGTCCTCGGGATTCGCCTCAATCGCCGCCCGTACCACGGCTATGGCCCCGGCCAGGTCATTGGTCGTGAACTGCGCCGCCTGTTCCATCAGCGTCTTTTCGGTCGCCGCCTGGCGCCGCGCGTGATCCAACTGATCCAGGAATGGCGCCCGCGCCGATAGAT
This sequence comes from uncultured Bifidobacterium sp., assembly GCA_964652165.1. GTDB lineage: Bacteria > Verrucomicrobiota > Verrucomicrobiia > Limisphaerales > JADJPG01 > DASTLJ01. The sequence continues at coordinate 3,651 of CAZZAQ010000253.1, read as the reverse complement.
TGGCTATCGCCGATGCAATTTGCCATTCCTCCCACGCATTGTAGCCAAGCGCCGCCGCGCACTCCTCCAGCGTCGCCACCCCGTTTGTTCGCGGCGCGCCCAACCGGCCCGCCAGCGCCTCCATCACGGAAGGCAGGATCAGCCGCGCCACTTTGTAGTCGCCGGCGAAGCGAAAATGCACGTGATCGAGAAAAACCTCATCACCCACTGCCGATTCCCCCGCCACTCCGTCCCAGTGCAGCCTCTTCTCCACGTCCACCAGCGTAATCCCCGAGAATTTCCTCGCCCTCTCCACGTCGCGAATGAACTCGTTGATGTTTAACCCCGCGCGGAACGGCAGCGCGTCCATACCCCGCGCGAGAAAGAAATGGAGCCTCGCTTCCGGCACCTTGCCTTTCTCCAGATAGCACCTGCCCAGCCGGTAATTCAGCTCCGCGTATTCGTCGTCCACCGCCGCCGCCCGCTCGAAATGCCCCACCGCTTCCTCCAATCGCCCCGCCTCCGCCGCCGCCGCGCCGGCCGCGTAAGCGTTCGTCCACGACTGCATTTGCGCCTCGCTCAACCCGCGCCTGTGCAGCGACGCCAGCGGCGGGAAGTCCTTCAAGTTCGCTCCGACCGTCAGCAACAGCCCCTTGGCCCCCGACCGTTCGATGGACCGGCACGTCGCCTTCAGATTCTCCGCGAAGTTCTCATAGACGCGCCTCCGCTCCGGATCATCCGCCGCCACGCGATGCTTGCGGAAGTAGTCCATGTCCTGCGTCTCCCGGGCCTCCCGCTTCTTCATCGAGCCCAGCCATTGGCCGAGCCGCATGCCTTGCAGCCCGTGCACCGCGCGGCTCAACCAGAGATGCCGATCCACGAGCGACGATTCCGGGTCCGCCCCGTGCAAGCCCACCAGCTCATTGTTGCCCGCATAGACGATGAACAAGTCCGGCTCGTGCCGCGCGCAATCCGCCGCGATGGCGCGCATGACGTGCGAATTGATGCCGCGCATCGCCGCGTTGCACACCTCGAAGCGCCGCTCCGGATACTGCCGCCGCAACATCACCTCGAGCATCCGCCCGAAACTGAACGCGGGCGACGGCGTCCCCAGCGCCGCCGACTCGCCGAGGATGAAAATGCGGACTGTGTTCGACCCCTTTTCCTCAGAAAGCAAGAACGGCTGTGAATTACCCGGATTCCACTGGGGGAAGAACCGCTTGGTGAACCACGGATTCACAGTGAATCCCTTGCCTGATTTGGACGGCACCAGGAATCGCGTGGAATGTCCGTAGCCCGCGACGCGGAGCAGCAACTCCGCTCCGCCCAGCAGCAGCACCGGCACCAACAGCAACGACGCAACGCGCATGAGCCATTTTTTGCGCCGTGAAACCGGGGCCGGTGGCGGCGCTGCCTTGCCCATCCCGGCCTCCGTCGGGACCGTCGCGCGCGCCTCCGCCTGACCGGGCGCAGACGACCCCCCGCGTCGCTTCTTTTTGGACATGCGCGGATAGTGCGAAGGAACCGGAACGAAGCGCAAGGCGGCACTCGGCGAAGCGAATCCTGAAGGGAATGTGCCGGCGCGCTCGCGACGCTTTGACAGCGGCAAAAAGCCCGGTTAACGTCCGAGTCAGGATGAACGCCCAGTTCAAACTTTCCGTGCCTGGCCCGACGACGGAGGTCCACGAAGAGCCCATGGCCCGGGACCACTTCACAAGTCCTGGCCTCCTTCAGCTCACACTCTTGATCCTGTTCGTGACGAGCAACGGATGCACCCCTCAGCCCCGTTCGCCCAGGACCCCAGCCACCTACCTCCCGGAAAAGCCCGCGCCGCAGAGCGCTCCGGTCACTCGCCTCCCGGAAAAGCCATCCCCGCCCATTCCCCCAGCCACTCAGCTCCCCGACAAGCCCGTCAACTCGCTCGAATGGGCGCGCGAACAGCGCGAACCGGTTTCCAGCCTGTTCGCTCGCGGCGGCTACCGGGAAGCCGAAGGCATCCTTCGCGAAGTCGTCTCCATCCGGACGCGAGAACTCGGCCCCGATCATCTTGAAACGCTGAGCAGCCGGAACGATCTGGCGCGCGCCTTGCACAGCCAGCGCAAATTCAAGGAAGCCGAGGCGGAATTCCGGTCGCTGATCACTCTCCAGGAACAGGCCGGCGAGCTTGAGCATCCCATCACGCTGACCGCACGGCAGGGCCTGGCTGAAATGCTTCGTGGCCAAGGCAAGGCAGTTGAAGCAGAAGCGGAGTACCGGGCCGTGTTGAAAATCAAGGAGCACCTCCTGGGACCCGCGCATTCCGAAACGCTGGCCTGCCGCACCGGAGTGGCCAGTGCGCTCAGTGCCCAACGCAGGCATGCGGAGGCAGCTGCGGAGTACCGGGCCGTACTCCAGATTCAAGAGCGCGTTCTGGGTCCCGAACACGATCTAACCCTCGGCACTCGGAACACCCTCGCCAATTTGCTCCGCGCCCAATCCAAGGACAAAGAGGCGGAGGCCGAATATCGAATGCTCGTCGATGTCCGCGAGCGCCTTCTCGGCCCCGAACACCGCATCACGCTTATATCGCTCTCCATGCTGGCCCAGACTCTCCACACCCAGGGCAAGATAGTGGAAGCGCGGGAGTTCGCCCGGCGAGCAGTAGAGGGGGCCCAGAAGACATTATCCACGGACGACTCGGTTCGGAAAGATGCCGAGAAGTTCTACGAATTCATCCGCATCAAAGAATGACGCCCCTTTTGCTTTGCGTCAACCGGGCGGCGCGACGACGAAAGACATAAAACGTGAAACGAAATGCGTAAACTGCGGCGGACGATTCCGGCTCGCTCCGCCTTTTACTTCTTACGTTTCACGTTTCACACTTTGCCCCTCCCTCACTCCGCCACATAAATATTCTTCAGTTCCGTGTATCCCTCCATCGCCGCCATGCCGAGGTCGCGCCCAAGGCCGCTTTGCTTGAAGCCGCCGAAGGGCGCTTCGACGTGGACACTGGAGTGGCTGTTGATGCTCAGGACGCCGCTCTCGACCTGGCGGGCCACGCGCAGGGCCCGGCGCAGGTCGTTGGTCCAAATCGAGCCGCTCAGGCCGTAGCGGGAATCGTTCACCTCGCGCAGCATCCGCGCTTCGTCGTCGAACGGCCGGATGCAGACGACCGGGCCGAAGACTTCCTCCTGCCATACGCGGTCGCCCGGCTCGACGCCCCGCAACACCGCCGGTTCCAAGTAAAATCCGCGCGCGTGTTGACGCCCTCCGCCGCACGCGACGACGCGGCCCGCGCCGCGGGCTTCCTCGATGAACTCTTCGCTCGTTCGCCGCTGCGCCGCCGAGACGAGCGGGCCAATCTGCGTCGTCTCCTTCGCCGGGTCGCCCACCTGAAGTTTCTTCGTTGCGGCGACGAAACGCTCGACAAACGCATCGAACAAGGACCGCTCGACGAACACGCGGCTGCGCGCGCAGCAATCCTGGCCGGTATTGGCAAAGACGCTCATCGGCGCGCTGCCCGCGGCCTGCTCGAGGTCCGCGTCCGCAAAGACGATGTTCGGCGATTTGCCGCCCAGCTCCAGCGAGACCCGCTTGAGGTCGCGCGCGGCCAGGCCCATGAGCCGCGCGCCGACGGCGGTCGAGCCGGTAAAGGAGATTTTGCGAACGAGGGAATGAGTGGCGAGCGCATCG
>CAZZAQ010000252.1:0-6875 GCA_964652165.1 uncultured Bifidobacterium sp. | reverse complement strand
TCGGGCGCCTTGCTCGAAGGAGGCGTCGGCGCCGAAAAACTCGACGCTGTTCGTATGGACCGGCAGCCCCTCCAGGGAGAGGGTGTTGGTCTGCTCGATGGTGAAGTGGGGGTCCATGTTGCGGACGCCGGGCGACCTGGCGGCGATGATCCGCGCGACCTCCCGATCCGCCGACTGCCGATAGTGCTTCGCCGAACAGCCGGTCAACACCAGGCTGCCGCACAAAAGCCATGTGGAAGTCTTCCGCATCATCCCGACCTTCCGTGCTTACATCCTACCGACACGCCCGGCCGGCTTTTCATTCAAATCAGACAGCGACGCCCGGTGGGCGAACCGGCGTGAGTTGAACGCCCGGCCCTGGGAAATGTTTCGCCGGGGCTTTGGCCGGGCCACATTCTGGGTCTGATTGGGTTCAGACCAGGCAAGGCTCCGATCGTCACGCACGAGGAGCGCGGACAGCCATGTCCGCGCGAACTTGAGGTAAAGCCAAAAGACACGCGGACAAGGCTGTCCGCGCTCCTCTCTAGCCCGGATATTTCACAGTTGCTTCGCGTGTCGAATCGCCGGTTTCATTAGCACCCCGCTTTAGCGGGGTGTATGCGCGTGGGAGGTGGTGCAAGCCGTTTCAACGGTTTGGACCGGGTGTGAGAAACCGTTGAAACGGTTTCTCATCTCGCCTCGCCCGAACACCCCGCTAAAGCGGGGTGCTAATGAGAGCAGACTATCCGAGAAGTGAACTGTGTGAAATATCCGGGCTAGAATGCGCCCTGGCGCCCTCGCGGTCGCGGCGACCGGGCCTCAATCCCCCTCCATCTCGCACGGTCCTGGGTCAAGGCGCGCCCTTGAGCACGGCCAGGAACTGCTTCATCGCCGGCGAGAGCACCTTGTTCTTTTTGTGGATCGCCGCCAGGGGGCGATAGAACTCGGCGTCTTCGATGCGCACTTCCGCCAGTGTCTGCTTGGAGATTTCCTGGGTGATGGTCCCGCGCGGCACAATCGCGATGCCCGCGTCGATCTCGACGGCGCGCTTGACCGTCTCGATGTTGTCGAACTCCATCACGTGCTGCACCTGCACACCCTGCTCCTTGAGGATGCGGTCGATGGCCCGGCGGGTCGGAATGTCCGGCTCGAATCCGATGAACTTCTTCCCGGCGATTTCCTTCAGCTTAATCCCCTTGCTCTTCGCCAGGGGATGCTGCGGGTGGCAGATGAGCACCAGCATGTCCTTGCGCAAGGGCACCACCTCCAGCTTCGGATCCTTCGTCGGATAGGCCACCAGCCCGAGGTCGACGACGTTGCCAAGGACGTCTTCGTACACCTGGTTGGAGCGGCGGTACTCGACGTGGACGTTCACCGTCGAGTAGGCCTTGAGAAACTTTTTCAGGTAAGGCGGCAGGTCGTGCAGGCCGACCGAATAAATTGTGGCGACCCGGATGGTGCCTGAAACGATGTCCTTGATCTCCTGCAGCTTGCAGAACAGGGCGTCGTACGTCTGGGTGATCTGCTTGCTGTAATCGTAGAGCACCTGGCCCTCGCGGGTGAGGCGGAACTTCTTTTTGCTGCGCTCGATGAGCAGGCTCTTGAACTGCCGCTCCAGCGAACTGATCTGCTGGCTGACCGCGGATTGCGTCACTTCGTTGATGTGCGCCGCCTTTGTGAAGCTCTCCGTCTCCGCAAGGTCACAAAATACTTTCAAGCTTTCGATTTGCATGATTTATCGGACGCGAAGCTTAATCGCCGCGCTAATGGAAAGTCAAATGGCATGATGACGATTAAGGTGTTTTAAGCACCGAACCTTTTCCCTTTCCTTCAATCCACATCCGCTTAACGTTCGGCCCAGACAGCCTATGAAACTTTCCCGCCGCCAGTTTCTCACGTCCACCGCGCTCTGCGGCGCGGCCCTCGCCTCGATGCCGCTTGCCGCTTCAGCCGCGGCCACGCCCGGCAAGCCGCGCAAGAAAATCAAGCTTGGCATCTCCACTTACTCTTACTGGCATTTCACGCCGGCGAAGGTCTCCATCGAAACCGTGATCGACAAGACCGCCGTGCTGGGCGTCGAAGGCGTTGACATCCTGCACCGCCAGATGGACCTCTCCGAAAAGGACCCGCTGACCGCGGAGCATCGTGTGTACTTGCACCGGCTCAAGCGCCACGCCTTCACCAGCGGCGTGGGCCTGATTGCGCTTTCCATCCACCAGGACTTCGTCGATCCCAGCGCCGAGTTTCGGCAGAAGCAAATTGAACACACGCTCAAGTGCATCGAGATCGCCTACGAATTGGGGGTTCCGTGCATTCGCCTCAATTCCGGGCGCTGGAACACGAAGTCGTTTGACGAACTGATGAAAGCCCGAGGCGAGGAACCGATACTGCCCGGACACACGGAGGACGACGGCTTCAAGTGGTGCATCGATTGTATCGAGAAGTGCCTGCCCAAGTGTGCCGAGTGCGGTGTCATCCTGGCGCTCGAAAACCACTGGGGCCTCACCCGAACGCCCGAGGGTCTTCTGCGGGTCCTCAATGCCGTCAAGTCTCCCTGGCTGGGAGGGCTGATGGACACGGGCAATTTCCTCGAGGACCCCTACGAGAAGCTAAAGCAGATCGCCCCGAAGGTCGTTTTTGTTCAAGCGAAAACCTATCCGGGCGGCGGCGAATGGTACACGCTCGACCTCGATTACTCGCGCATCGCCCGCATCCTGGCCGACGCCGGCTACACGGGATACGTCTCCCTGGAAATGGAGGGGAAGGAGGATCCGGATACTGCGGTGCCGAAGAGCATTGAGATGTTGCGGAGGGCGTTTGGGGCGTGAGGCGTGATGCGAGGCTCAGGACGATTGGCTCGGTGAGAATCACCTGGCGTCGGGGGGATGGGGTGTTGGAGTAATGGAGTAATGGAGTGCTGGAGTGCTCGGGGACGCCACTGCTCCATTACTCCATTACTCCATTACTCCATCACCCCATTGCCCCACTGCCCCACCGTGGTCGGTCGTCCTCAGTCCTTGAGCCGGTAGAACAGGTTGCCGATGGTGGCGGTGTTGACGGTGTGGCCGCTGACGGCGCCGACGACGTTGGTGAACGGAATGCCGAGGTCGGGTGTGGCTTGGAGAGTGTGCGTGCCGTCCCAGGCCAAGGTGAGCATCGAGCCGGTCAACGAGTGGCGGAGCCGGGGCCAGACACTGAGGGCGATGATGCCATTGTTCGAGTCGAGGGCGAAGAGTTTGCCGCTGCCGAAGCCGATCTGGCCGGTGCCGTTGGCGTTGGCGTTGTCACTGAGGAAAAACTCGGTGTCGAGTTCGAGCGGGGTCGAGAGGGCGGGCGAGATGTTGAGCAGGCGCAGGTTGTCGGGCGTTTGGAGGGAGATGCCGGCGAGCAGTTGGTTGGCGTTGTCAACGGCGATGACGGTCATGGTCGGGTAGTTGGTAATGGCGCGCAAGACGGTGCCGAGGTGGGCGTTGACGTCGAGCGCTACGTGGCGGATGGCCGTGCCGCTGGACTTGCCCCAGCAGGTGTCGCCCTCGCCCCAGGCGATGTTCAGTCCGAAGTTGCCCGCCTCGGCATCCGGCACGTCGATGACGATGGGCGGGGCGGACAGGAACAAGCCGTTGAGGATGGCGATGCGCCGGCCGTTGCGCGAGCCGACGAGAACTTCGAGGCCCAGGCCCGTGCCACGCACGGCCAGGTTGTCGCCCCAGCGGTTGGCGTCGCCGGAGCCGGCGTCGCCTGGATTGCCGGACCAGGCGAGCAGGGCCGTGTTGCCAGCGCCTCCCAGGCTGTCGGGAAAGACATAAACTTTGAATGGATCGGTGCTGCCGTTGACGGTGAGGTTGGCGACAACGACCTGGCCGTCTTCGGCGCAGGCAATCATGTTGAGGGCGAACGTGCCGCCGGAGATGCCGGCGAGGTCAAGGCTGTGCAGGTACGCGCCGGTCGCCGCGTCAAAGACATGGATGGCGTTGGCCGGCGCCCGGCTGACGAGCAGGAGGTGATTATAGACCGCATTGTACGCCAGGCCGCGCTGAGTGCTGTCCGCGGTCAGGTAGGGATAGTTCGAGTTGCCGGCAGGCAGCGACCAGCATTGGGTCAGGACGAGGGAGAGCGTGGTGGGAGTGACGGTGAGGGTGGCCGAGTTGCTGTTGGTTTCACCGGCGACGTTGCTCACTCGGACCCTATACGTGCCGGCGTCGGCCAGAGCGGCATTGGTCAATTGCCACGTGGCGTTGGTCGCATTGGCGATGGCGTTCGTCGTGTTGAAGAACCACTGGTAGCTGAGGGGCTTGGTGCCGGTGCAGCCGACACTCAACGAGGTGAATCCGCCCTGAACCACCGACTGGTTGGCAGGCTGGGTCGAGACGCTCGGCGGCGCAGGATTGGTGTCCACGTTGATCTTCGTCATGAGCACGCCGTTTTGCGTGTCCACTGCGATGAGGCGATCACCAGTGATGCGGCAGCCGCCGACAACATTGGCGTTGTTGGAGGCGGGGGCAGGGAAGGGGATATTGGCGATCTGAACCGGCGTGCCGCCTGAGATGTCATAGACCAGCAGGTTGTGCGGGGAGGCCGCATTGGCGGTGGAGACACCGGCTATCACGCCAATGGCGGAGTCCGCGTCGATGGGAGCAATAGTCGAAGCAACCGCATAGTTGGCGAGGAGTGAGCCGGTGCCTGAGGCGAGATCAAACCCGCAATGGCGGACGTTTCCGTTGCCCGAATTCTTGCCAAAGAATGTATTCGTCGGACCGAAGCCGATGCCTTTGGCGAAATCCGCCAGGCCAACGCCGGTCACGATAACGGCCGTGGCGGTGAACGTGGCGAGCGTCTCGTCAGTCGGCGCGAGCACGGCCACGAGGTTGGTGGCCGCCGTGCCGCCGGTGGAGGCGATGATCTGCGTGTTGGTTCCCCCACCGCGCACGTCGATGGCGTCTCCGAAACGCAAGGTCTGCGCGCCCGACGGGCTGGCGCTGTACACTGCTACCGGCGCGTCCGCCTCCGAAGCCCAACGATAGACCTTGAACGGGCTGGTGGAGCCGGTGGTGAGGTTGGCGCCGTAGATGGAACCGTCCTCCGCCACGCCGATTTGGTTGAGGGCGAAGGTGCCGCCGGTGCCGCCGGTGACGTTGAGGAAGCCCAATTCAGCGCCCGTGTCGCCGTCGACGATGGCGACTTTGACGCCGCCGTTGCGGCTGACGATGTACGCGTGATTGTTGGCGAGGTTGTACGCAACACCGCGCTCGTAGTGCCCGCCCGCGACCGCGGAGACGTAGGCGCGCCCCTCGGCGGTGGAGATGCTCCACAGGTTGCTCACGGTGATGGTTTGGGCGCTGGCGCGAGGGCCGAACATCGTCACACCGATCAACGTCAGGGCGCACATCCGCAGGGTTCTGTTCATAGTCCGGGGTTGTCAGGTTCAGTCGATAACGACCACTGAGCGACACTTCGCACTGTGGGGATTGCAGACAGATTCCGTATCAGATTCGGCGCGGTGAGTCAAAACATTCCCTGAATTCACTCCAACCACTCAACCACGAATCGACACGAATAAACACGAATGAAGCCTGGCGCTACAACAGGAAACCGTCTCGGCGAGTAATCCCTCAGTGAATGCCGGTGGGGCGAGCGTCCTCGCGAGCCGGAGCCAAGAAACGCCTAGTAATCAAGCGGCTCGCGAGTACGCTCGCCCTACCTGACTGAGGGATTACCTCGGCGATCCTTCTGGACTCAAAAGTCGTAGTGCGGCTGGCAGTGGGCGCTCGCAGTGATTCGTGTCCATTGGTGTTCATTCGTGGTTAAGGCCTGCTGTTCGAAATTGCGCGTGGATTTGGGGCTCGACCGGCGCCTTGCCTTTCCTGGCGTGCTGCGGAATAGTTCGCGGCGTGAACGCGACGGTCACACAACTCACCGATCGGTTGATTCATTCGTACGCCAAGGTCGGCGGGATCAATCACCTCGACGGGAAGAACCTGCCCTCCAAGTCCGTCATTGCGGGCATCACGGTCGATTTGCTGCGGCTGTTGTTTCCCGGATTTTTCGATGAAAAGATCATTCACTCCTCCGAATTGAAAGTCGAGATGGTGGCGCTCATGGATTCGGTGCTGGACCGGCTCGAAGACGAAATTCGCAAGAGCCTCGATTATGCACCTCCCGCCGGAATGCCGAAGAAGAACATCGGCGCCGCGGCGCACGACGTCACAATTGAGTTCCTCGCCAGCCTCCCGCGGCTGCGCGAAGTACTGTCGACGGACGTCGAGGCCGCCTTCAACGGCGACCCGGCCGCGTTGAGCCGCGAGGAGGTTATCGTGGCCTATCCGTTCATCGAAGGCATCGCCGTGCAGCGGATGGCGCACGAGCTTTACCTGAGCCCGGTCGCCCTCATCCCGCGCATCATGGGCGAGTGGGCCCACGCCCGCACCGGCATGGACCTCCATCCTGGCGCGCAAATCGGCACGCACTTTTTCGTCGACCATTGCACCGGCACGGTCGTTGGCGAGACCACCGTCATTGGCAACCACGTGAAGATTTACCACGGGGTCACGCTGGGGGCCAAATCGACCGCGGAGGTCGAACAGCTTCGGGGCAAGAAACGCCATCCGACCATTGAGGATCGCGTCACCCTCTATCCGGGGGCGACCATCCTGGGCGGAGAAACGGTCATCGGCGAAGGCAGCACCATTGGGGGCAATGTGTTCCTCACCCAAAGCGTCCCGCCCCACTCGCTGGTCGTCTTCGAGGGCGTGACAATGAAGGTGATCGACAAACGCCAGAGGACGAAACCGAAGGCGGACTTCCAGATCTAACCCTAACTCGCACTTCTCACCGAGGAACGTAGCCCGACTTTCGCAACTGGAGGGGATGGAATGCGTAAGTGACTGAACACAAGGGCA
>CAZZAQ010000251.1:0-6879 GCA_964652165.1 uncultured Bifidobacterium sp. | reverse complement strand
GGCGAGCTCAACTCGTTGCTCATCGTGATGAAATCTGCGGGCATCCCGACCTTGTGGTCATTTTCCCACATTCGGGCGGCGAGACCGATCTGTTTGATGTTGCTGATGCAGTTGATGCGCTGGGCGCGGCCCTTGGCTTCAGCGAAGGGGTCAACCTCCGCCACCACGCCCGCCCTGGCCGCGGCGGCGGCGCGCTCGGCGGCGAGGCGCTGGCTCTCGGCGCGCAGCGCCGGAAGTTCGTTCGCGATGGTCCGCAGTTGGGCGACTTCCGCGCGCAGTTTCTCCAGTTCCTCCTGCTCCTTCTGCGCGCGCTGGGCCTGTTGGGCGGCGGCGCGCAGCCGCGCCAGTTCGGCATTGTCCTGGCGAAGCTGGTCGAGACTGGCCGTCGCGACGCGGAGCGCGGCGTTTTCGCGGCGCAAATCCACCATCCGAAGCGTCTGCATCGTAAGCGCGATGAGACCAGCCAGCAGGATCGCGCAGAACGATAGAGCCGGGGCTTTGCGCCGCCAGATCGACGCGCCAATTGCTTCGCTATCGCCCGTCGGAAGGCACTTTGCCGGCTTGGATGCCAGGTCGTTCAAAGAAGAGGCAGTTCTATCGACCGGTTCATCGCACAAAGCTCACGCGCTGAACAGGGCATTCCAGCCCTATTTGATCGCTCGCATGAAATGACCACAGCCCGTAGCCGCCGACGTGAGGAGAAACGACGGCCTTTGGCCGGGCATCTTCACCTTGACCCGGTAGGGCGAGGCTCCTGCCGAGCCGAAACTTCCGGTTTGATCAAGGCTCGGCAGGAGCCTCGCCCTACCGGCGTCATGGATAGACGGGTTCGTATCCCCATTGAATCCACCGCCTCCTCACGTCGGCGGCTACGGCACGTACGAATTACCCGCGCTAGTCACTGCACGAACTGAATTCTGTAAAATCGCTGCGTGTTTGCGCCGAGCGAGGAGTCGGTTTTCATCGCGGTGGGACCGGCGGCGGGCACGTCGCCGGGCAGGTCGGTCCAGTCCGGGTCGGTGAGGGTGTTCTTGAACTGGACGCGGTAGATGTGAGCCGGTTCGGAGTCCCAAATGAGCGTCACCGAGTTGGGCGGCGTGACGCTCACATCGAGGATGTGAATGGTCGGCGGGGTGACGGACGGAAGGAAGTTCGGGCCGCGCGGGGTGGGCACACTCATGAAGTAGAATGAGCCCGCGCCGTCGGGCCAGCGGCCGCGGCTGATGTTATTGGTCTGCTCGCCGAAGCTCACGGCGTCCAGGAGCCGGCCGGAGGGGTCGCGCAGTTCGATTTTTTCGCCAAGCTGGTTGAGCCGGAAGTTCACGTGCAGGTCGCCGCCCGGCTCGCTCTGGCCGCTTTCCTCATCGGCCCAGACGAGCAGGAAGCCGTGCGCCGGAACGCTGATGCCCGCGGGCACGGTGAACTTAGTCGGGTCCTGATCGTCCGTCAGGTAAAAGCCGGCCAGGTCGACCGGCATCGCGGTGGGATTGTAAATCTCGAACCAATCGTCGGCCGCGTAATCGGCCGGGTCGGTCACGATGCCGGTGTTGGCGGCCATCCATTCGTTGATGAACAGCAGCGCGGAGGGATCGTTCGTGCCCAGCGGTGTCGGGAAGTTGAACGTTTGGCGATAGGAACCCTGGTCCGGCGGCCACGCGCCGAACGAGTGGTCCGCGCCTATGCTGGCGTAGTTCAGGTAGTCGATGAGTTGCGAAGCCCCGCCCACCGCGCGCGAGAGGGCAACGGCGCCGTTGGTCGGGTTGAGGCGGAAGTTGGCATGGAAATTCGTGCCCGCGGTTTCGCCCGGTTCGGCGTCGGCCCAGACGAGCAGGAATTCTCCCGGCGCCAGGTTGATGCCCGGCGGGAAAGCCCATTTGCCAAGGTCGGCGTACGAGTCGGACAGCGTGAAGTCGTCGAGCGCCAGATGGGTCGGACCGCCGTTGTGAAGTTCGATCCATGGATCAAAGTCGCCTGCGTTGTCGGCCAGCGTGCTAACGTTCCGCGGCTGCACCTCGCTCAGCCAAAGCAGCGGGTAGGGCGGCAGCGTGCCGGTGATCAGGTTCGGGGCGCCCGGCGTGGGGACGCCGGGCCGGGCGTCGGAGTTGGCCCGGAGAAAGCTGTTGACGCGCGCCTGGACGAGCAACGAGTTCGTGCCGGGCCGCATCCAGAAGCTCAACGTGTTGGTCGCGTTCGGCACAATTCCGCTTGGGACCACGTTGGTGAGGTACTGGAAGAAATTCATCAGCGTGGCCGAGCCCGCCGCGTAAATCAGGTGAAGGCTCTGGCTGCCGGAATGCACGACATCCGTCACGATGGCCGACGCGCTGGCGAGGCCGCTGACGTTCCAAGGGGCCAGCGACGGGCCTTCGAAGCCTCCATTGGCGACGTAGTTCGTGCCAGTTTCCGGCGCCATACCGGGAGTGATCCAGATGTCGTCGATGTAGCAGTCGCTGGCGAGATTCGTCAGCAGCAGCGAGAGTTGGCCGATGGTCGAAGCCCCGGGATTGGCGGACACCACCAAACGGCGCCAGCCGGCGCCGTCGCTCCAGTTGCCGGGGCGATTGTTGTCCTGAGTGGCGTCGATGAGTTGCAAGGACGGCCCAAGCCCGTCCGCCAGCGGGGGCCACGGCGGATCGTCGTCGTACGTGACCCGGTCCACCAGCAGGTCTTCGGCGGGCGTGGCGCCGGGTTTGATGAGGCTGAGCGTCTCGCCGCCGTCGTCGAGCTGGCCGTCGAATTCGCAGAGCACCGGAACGCCCCACCCGTAGGCCGAGGCAAACGCAGTCCGATTCTTGCAGATGACGAGGAAGCCGCGGTTCGAAAGGACTGTGCCGGGCGGGAAGGTGAAGTCGAGGCCGTTCAGGCGCCAGCCGGAGAGGTCGAACGCCGTGTTCGCCGAAAGGTTGAACAGCTCGATGAAGCTCGCCTCCGGGACGGCCGGGTTGTACATGATTTCGTTGATGACGATATTGCCGACCGGCGGGTCATCGACGCCCGTGTAGGTGACCGCGATGGTGCTCGAGGCGCCGCTGATGACGTTGCCGTAGCGGTCCCGGCCCACGATGTTCAACGAGTTGACGCCTGCCATGATCGGGACGGTGATGCGCCAGGCGTGAAGCGTGGTCCAAACGGGCGTGACGGCGACGCCGTTGACGGTGAGCGTGTGGACGGTGATCGGCGCCGTGCCGGTCAGCGTGACGAGGTTGCGGTTGGTGCTGAAGCTGACGGGGCCGGCGACGGCGAAGCTGGCGACATTGGTCCCGAGCCAGTTCATCAGTGTAGTGCGGCGTGCGGCGATCCAACTCTTGATGGCAGCAGGGCCGTTCAACGCGACACCGTTGGCCTGGAAGGCGGCATATTTAGCGTCCACGAGCGCGTCGAGCTTCGTGCCGGGGCCGGTCTGGAAGAACGTGTTCACTCCCTCGGACAGCGCGTTCCAGTACAGACGCGTCCAGGCCGCGTTCTGCGGGACCATCCGCGTGACGACCGGGTCGTTGGCGTCGAAGAGCGGGTTGTCGATCGGGTCGACGAAGACACCCAGCCCGACGTCGAAGTCCCAGCAGAATAGCTTCCAGCCGTCGCGTTTCGGTTTGTAGAGGTAGGTGTTCTTGCCATTGCGATTGCCGAACGCGTCCCAGTAGGACGAGAGGTCGTTCACCGCGAACGTGCGCGCCCAATGTTCCATGTCCGCGACGCACTCCACGGAGGCCTGGTAGTTGGCCTGGAGGTTGGCGGCGTCCACGAGGTTGAACAGGTCCGTGAAGTCATTGGCCGTTCCGTGGACGGCGCGGGGCCGCCAGTTCCAACGGTATCGAGCGGTCTTCTTCACGCCGCCGGTGGTGGTGAACAATTGCAACGTGTTCAAGGAAATGCAGCCCGTCTCGCGGTTGCCGCTGTTGTCGAACTCGTCCCAGCAATCGGTCTTGTAGAGGCTGCCGTCGCTGTCGTCAGAAAACCACGACTTGATGGCGTCGCCGGCCGGTTGCTGCACGTCCTCGTAGATGGCGTTGTAGCCGCCGCAGCCGCCAGAGCGGGCCGTCTGCGGCACGCCGTTGACGATGCAGTGGATGAAGCGCCGGTACATGTTCGGCAGGCCGGCCTGATCGAGAAACCAGTACTGGAGCTGCTCCCGCTGGCCGGTGTCGTCCCGAATGAGGAAGTCCAGCGTGAGATGCGTCTCGCCCAGCACGGCGTCGTCGCTCGGAACGTTCAGGTCGTAACCACAGAGACTGCCGGCGGGCGAATTGTAGCAACCAATCGTGTAGGAACTGCCGCTGAAGTGCGCGCCGGCGTTATAAACGACACGGTTGGCCCCAATGACCACCGTCGTATCGACATCCTCGTTGCTCATCTTCTCGCGGCCCGCCCAATAGGTGACGCCCGCCTGCGTCATCCAAAACCGATACGTGCCGAACGCGCCGCCGGGCAACGTCTCGCCGGTGCGCACAAGGCATTCGCGCGCCGGCGCGTCATTCGGGAAGCGCTTCGTGGCTGGCGGCCCAAACGAGTCGGACGCCTCGACATAGAAGGCCACCAGGCGATCCGCCGGCTGCCCCGGAATAATGCCGGTGAACACGCCATCGCCAGCGACGTCATCACAATTCGATCCATCATCGCGCATGGGCACGGCGGCCGTGCCCCCAGTGCCGTCCACGCGATACTTCAATGTCACGCTGGCAAGCCCGTCGGGATCGTACACCCGCGCGGTGACGCGCACCGCTTCGAGCGCGGCGGGCAGCACGGGATGATGGGAGACGTCGGTGATGGCCGGGCCGGCGTTGCTGGTCGCGCGGCTGTTGCTCGCGCCCGGCGTGCCGACGCTTGCAGGGACGGTGAGGCGCCCGACCGCTTCGAGATAACCGCCTTTGACGCGCAGGAGAATCTCCGGGTGCCCGTGAAGCCAGCGTACTTTGGCGCGGAGGGTCGCGATCTGTCCCGCGCTGAGAGCCGTGGTGAGGGTGGTGCGGACGTGATTGGCCAGGTGGTCGCCCCGGTCGCTGGCCACGAGGTGCAGGGAACGGGAGCTGTTAAAGCCGACGGTCTCCAGAAAAGACTTGGAATGCGTGCCCTGAAGTCGCCAGCCGGTGAGGCCGCCCTCGAAGGTCGGATTGGAGATGCGGTTGGCCCCTCCGCTGGGGGTAACCTCCACGTCGTCCACCAACGCTTCGCCCGGCCCTTGCAGCATCACATCGAGTTCGGTCGCTCCGCCGGACCCGTTGTCCAGGACGCCGGTGGTTTCGACGACGGTCCAGGTCGTGGACGTGGTGCTGTCGCTGTCGGCCCAGTTCGGCGCAAGCCGGTTGTCGGCGCGCGGATCCACCAACTCCAGGCTGCTCCCGCCGCCGTCGGCCCAGCGGCCCCAACGTCCGCCGTCCGAGTAGGTCACCTCGTCAACGACGACATAGAAACGGTTGGTCGAGAGGATCACGGCATTGGTTCCGTTGACGTTCGTCGTGACGACGAAGTCGGGCATGCCGAGGGCGATGCGTTCGCCGCCGTGCGAAAGTCCGCCGGAGAAGTTACCGATGAGGTTGCCGGCGTTCAGCCCCGAATAATTGGTCATCAGCCGCGAGGCGTTCTCCGCCACGACCAGGTAGCCGCCCGCCGGAATCGTCCAGCCGGGCGGGAACGTGAAGTCGATGCCGTCAATGAACCGCCAGCCGCCGATGTTCACGGAAGTGGCGCCGCGGTTGTGCAACTCAACGTAGGTGTCGTCGTCCCGCCCGGTGAGCGGGTGGTACATGATCTCATTGATGACGACTGGGCGGAGCAGCAGCGGGGCGTTCGTGGTGCCGCGCGTCGGCGTCGTCAGTTCGTGCAGCGTGTCCGCGCCGTCCGGGAAGCGGCCGACGGAAATCCCGCTCGCCTGGCCTTCGAACTCGAGCGCGGCAACGACGCGCGTGTTGTTCGAGTTGACCAGGTAAATCGTCTCGCCCGAAGCGTCCAACGCGAAGCCGAGCTGATTCTCGTCGAAGGCGAGGAAGCCGCGCGCCGCGAGCGTGGTGCCGTCCGGAATGCGGAACTTGTTCGTCGCCGGGTCATCACTCAACCAGCAACCGGACAAATCCGCCGGCACAGCGCTGTGATTGTAAAGCTCAACGAAATCGACTGCGGGCAGAGGGGTGTGGGTGAGCACTTCGTTGATGACGACGTTCTCAAGCGGACCTGTGGGCACGGGGTCGGCGGCACCGGGCGAGCCGCCTTTCACCGCGCTGGCCGCCCAGGCGCGCGAGTCGCTTTCGCCAAAGGTGGGCCGGGCCAGCACGAGCGAGTGGCCGGTGCCGTCCGCCGCGACCGGCCACGGCGGGTCATCGGAGTAGTTCACTTCGAGCACGACGGCGCCCGAACGCTTGCGCAGGCGCAAGGTGCCGCCGTTGTTATCGAGCCGGTTCGTGAACCCGCCGAGCACGCCGCTGATTCCATAGACGGCCTGCACGTCCCCCGGCACCGGCGCGACGACGAGGTAACTGTTGGCCTGAAGGATCGTGTTACTTGGGAATGTGAAGTCGATGTCGCCCGAGATGCGCCAGCCGCCAATGTCCTCGAAATAGGGGTTCGAATTGTAGAGTTCGACGAATTCGAGGTTGCGGCCGTCGGCGCGATTCGTCGGATGATAGTGGATTTCCGTGAACGCAACGGCCGAGCGGCGGCTGGACGGGCCGGGCGGCTCGTAGGTGAGTTGCGCGGGGCTGAGCGGCGGCGGCACCGTGCCGACGACGATGAGCGTGGCGACCATGCTGGTCTGACCTCCGAAGGCGTTGGTCACGACCACCGTGTAGGGGCCTGCGTCGGAAGGCATCGCGCAGGCGACCGTGTAGGCGGTCCCGGTGGCGCCTGGAATCGCGACGTTGTTCAAGCGCCATTGATAAGCCAGCGGCA
>CAZZAQ010000250.1:2576-6894 GCA_964652165.1 uncultured Bifidobacterium sp. | reverse complement strand
GCAATGGCAAGCACCTGGCCGTTCGACGACTTGCGCCGCCAACGGCGCGGACTGAAGGCCGGCGATTCCCCCTCTCCCCCTCGGAGGGGGAGAGGGCCGGGGTGAGGGGGCAGGCGTTTCGTTTGGCCTGACCTGCGCAGAAAATGGGATGCGCCCGGCGCGGACGGGCGCCCTCACAAAAGCGCCAACTGCCGTCCCTCCGGCTCGGTGAGTCCGCTGGCGCCCAGCCCCAGCAGCCGCAGCGGCCGGCGCACCAGCTTCTCCCGCGCCAGCAGCCAGCAGCCCAGCCGATAAAGGTCCTTGGTCTCCGTGATTGGTTCCTCCACGGAGAACTGCCGCGTCAGCGTCGTGAAATCGCCGTAGCGCACCTTCACCTGCACCGTGTGCGCGGCCAGCCGGCGGCGTTGCAACCGGCGCGCGATGTCCTCCGCCTGCTCGCGCAGGCACGCCCGCAGAACGCGCCGGTCCTCCGTGTCGCGCTCGAACGTTTCCTCGGCGCTGATGCTTTTCACCTCGTCGCCCAGCTCGAGCGGCCGGTCGTCCTCGCCCAGCGCGAACTGCCTCAGCCGCGGGCCCCACGAGCCGACGAGCGCCCGAAGGTCGCCGCGGTGGTCCTGCAAGTCCCCCACCGTTCGCAACCCGGCCTGGTGCAACACCCGCTCGGTCACCTTGCCAACACCGTGAATGGCGCGCACCGGCAGCGGGCGGAGGAACCCCACCTTGTCCCGCTCGGCAATGAGCGTCAGGCCGTCGGGCTTCTGGAAGTCGCTGGCGATTTTGGCCAGCAGCTTGTTCGAGGCGATGCCGATGCTGGCGGTGAGCTGGCGCTCGGCCAGGATGCGCCTCTTCAGTTCGCGAGCGATGGGCAAGCCGCGCTCCAGACTCGCGTCCGCGTCCGCCGCCTGGCAGAGCGCCGAGAGATCCAGATACGCCTCGTCAATCGACATTGGCTCCACTACCGCGCCGGTCCCGGCGACAATCCCCATGATGGCCTGCGACTCCTCGCGGTAGTGCGCCATGCGGGGCGGGACGAAGACGCCATTGGGGCAGAGCCGCCCCGCCGTCGCGCTGGGCATGGCCGAACGGACGCCAAACTTGCGCGCTTCGTAGCTTGCGGCGCACACCACCCCGCGCCGATCCGGCGGGCTGCCGACGATGACCGGCCGGCCCCGCAGCGCCGGAGTGTCGCGCTGCTCGACCGACGCGTAGAACGCGTCCATGTCGAGATGGAAGAGGACGCGGAACATAGGCGGAACGGGGTGCTGGAGTGATGGAGTCGTGGAGTGTCGGGAAGGCACGTTCCCCATTACTCCATCACTCCAATACCCCCGTCCCCCTCTCAGTCAATGAACGAGCAAATGTACTCGCAGATGCCCGAGGTCACCTCGATGTCGAAACCCGATTTGGCAGGTATCTCAAAGACCTGGCCCGCGTTGTAACGGGTTACCACGCTTGTGCCGTCCAGCTTCACGCTGCACGCGCCGGCGACGAGTTCCATGCGCTCGGCCTTGTCTGTCCCGAAGTGGAACCTGCCCGGATAAATCAGCCCGAGCGTCTTCTTCGAGCCGTCCGGGAAGAACAGCGAATGGCTGACGACCTTGCCGTCGAAGTAGACGTTGGCTTTCGTCATGGCGGTGACGCCTTTGAACTCGGTTGGGATGGATGACATAGGGCGCCGAGTTTTCAGCCGCAGCGCGAAAAAGGCAAGCGAACCGTCGCCGGGCGCATCTTGAGGGCCTGTTGCCCAAATCGCCGCAGGTAGGGCGCGTCGCTCCGCGCGCGCCGAGAAGGCGAGAACACCTTGCGAAAGCCCGTGGCTTTCAACGTACCCACGGCGCGCGCGGAGCGACGCGCCCTACCTCTCCCGACCGCACACCGTTTGGGCAACAGGCCTTTGACCCCGTCCCCGATTGCTCTCTCCCCGCGACGCAGAAGCGGGGAGGGCCTGGGAGAGGGGCGATTCTGGAACGTAGCGGCCCTCCTCTGCCCGGCCCTCTCCTCCCTCGGAGGGAGGAGAGGGAGCGCGCCGGCCGTGTGTTGGGGCAGTGTCAGGATGCGCCCCACGCCCACTCGTTGCGGGTAGGAGGCGGGTTCGCCTTGCTCGTGGCTGCGTTCGTGTGCGCGAATTCGGCGGCGAGCGCGGACAAGGTGCCGCCCTTCCGCACGGGCATACTGCCGCTGCTGACGAAAGCCGGATGCAACTCCGGCGCCTGCCACGGCGCTGCGACCGGTCAGGGTGGGTTCAAGTTGAGTCTGCTCGCGTACGATCCGGAGGAAGATTACGAACGCATCACCCGCGAACGGAGTGGACGGCGCATCGACCGGAGCGCCCCGCTGGAGAGTCTTCTGTTGCGAAAGCCCTCCGGTCCAATCGAACACGAAGGCGGCCGGCGCCTGCCGCGCCATTCCGAGGCGTATGAAACATTGCGGCAATGGATCGAAGCTGGCGCGCCTTTCGGCCCGCGCGACTTGCGCGTCGTCGGCATCTCGGTCTCGCCGGGCGACAGTTTCCTGCCGACAACGAACCGCTCTCTGAACCTGCGTGTCATGGCCGACCTTTCCGACGGTTCGCGCGAGGAGGTGACGCCCCTGGCTCTTTACTCGTCCAATGACGACGCCATCGCCGAAGTCGGGAAGGAAGGAGACGTGCGGACGGTTGGCCGAGGCGTGACCAGTATCATGGTGCGTTATTCGGGTCAGGTGGCCGCCGCGCGAGTCGCAGTGCCTTTTGGTGAAACTGAAACCGCGGAAGGCGAATCTCCAAATGCCCATTGGATAGACCAGCAGATTAGCGCCGAGCTGAAGCGATTGCGCCTGCCGCGCTCGACGTTGAGCGGCGACGCGGAGTTCTTGCGCCGTGTGTATCTGGACTTGATTGGCCGGCTCCCAACTCCGGATGAAGCGCGGGCATTTTTGCGGAAACCCTCATCGCATGAGAAACGCGAACAGCTCATCGGAGAATTGTTGCAGCGGGAGGAGTTCGTCGATTTATGGACGATGCGGCTGGCGGATCTGTTGTTGATCGGTGGCAAGCCAGCCTCCGAGTCAGTCACGCGAGCGTATCACAATTGGCTCCGCGCGCAAGTGGCCCGCAACACACCGTACAATGAGATCACTCATTCGCTGCTGACGGCCAGCGGGAGGCTCACGACGGATGCTCCGGCGAACTTCTTCACGCTCGCGACGGACCCGCGCGATTTGGCCGAGCACGTGGGCCGCATCTTTCTCGGAACGCAAATCGCCTGTGCCCGGTGCCATGCCCATCCCGCGGATCGCTGGACACAGGAGGATTATCATCGCTTCGCCGCCTGCTTCGCGCGCGTCTCACGTGAAGGCGACCTCATCAAAGTGATCCCGCGCGGCGAGGTGGATCATCCCAAGACGGGCGAAGCGCTGGCGCCTCGTCCGCTGGGCGCGCGAGCGGCGATTGCCGGCGATGCAGGCGACCGCCGGATTGAACTTGCCCGATGGATGACGAGCCGCGATACGCCGCAGTTCGCGCGCACCATCGTGAACCGCATCTGGAAGCACCTGCTCGGGCGCGGCCTGGTCGAGCCGGTGGGTGATTTGCGCCCGACGAATCCCGCCACTCATCCCGCATTGCTCGATGCGCTGGCGAAGGATTTCGTCGAACACGGCCACGATTTGCGCTGGCTCATTCGCACGATTACCTCCACGCACACCTATCAACTCACGTCGCGCACGCGCGGATTGAATCGGCTCGATGACCGTTTCTACTCACACGCTTACGTGAAGGAGCTACCGGCGCAGGTGTTCCTCGATGTGGTGTCGCAAGTGACGGGCGCCTCCCATGGGTTCCCGGGTTACGAACAAGGCACTCGCGCCGTGCAGTTAGTGGGGGCGCGCACGCCGTCGTATGCGCTGGACGTGCTGGGCCGCTGTCGGCGCGACACGGCGTGCGATGGCGGCGGACGCCGTGGTGGCGGACTGGCCCAGGCGCTTCACCTCATCAACAGCCCAACCATCAATGGCAAGCTTCACGGGGGAATCGTCGCGCAGTTGCTCGCGCGTGGTCGCTCCGACCGTGAAATGATAGACGAGCTGTATCTCCGCGCGTTCACGCGCCAGCCCCAGCCAGCGGAGGTCGCCGAATGGGAGAAGTTGTTCGCTTCAGCGCCCAACAAAATCGAAGCCGTGCAGGACTTGCTCTGGACGCTGCTCAACTCTCGTGAATTTGCCTTCAACCATTGACCCGTCATGAATCGTTCTGCTGACAGCCTGGTTCGTTGCGATGGCGTGTCGAGGCGTGATTTCCTTCACCTCGGCCTGCTGACGACGCTGGGCGTGAGCCTCGCCG
>CAZZAQ010000250.1:1301-2566 GCA_964652165.1 uncultured Bifidobacterium sp. | reverse complement strand
TTGCAGGCGGCCGACGGCCCGAAGTCGCGCCGTGCGACCTCATGCATTCTCATTTGGCTCGACGGCGGCCCCAGCCATCTCGACACGTTCGATCCCAAGCCAGAAGCGCCCAGTGAAATCCGCAGTCCGTTTCAAGCCATCCCGACGAATGTCGCGGGCGTGCAAGTCTGCGAGCATCTTCCGCGCACCGCCAGGATTATGGGCGATGTCGCGTTGCTCCGCTCGCTGACGCACGAGTTGGGAAATCACGACACTGGCACGCGGTTTCTGCTCTCCGGCCATCGGCCGACTCCGGCTTTGCAATATCCGAGCCTCGGCAGTGTTGTGGCGCACGAGCTTCGCTCCACGGCTGCGATGCCCCCTTACATCGCCATCCCGAACGATGCCGTCGGCGGCGATTCCAATGGCGCCCGCGCGGGTTATCTGCCCGGCGCATTTTCCGCGTTCAACGTCGGGGACGATCCATCGCGTGTGCGCGATTTGAGCCCGCCGGAAGGAGTCAGTTTCGCTCGCAGCGATCAGCGCCGCGAAATGCTTCGACGGATGGACGCGTTGAGCCGGGAAGTGGAGGAAGTCCCGGCCGTGCGGAATCGCGACGCCTTCTTTGAGCAAGCCTATCGCCTGCTCGCCTCGCCGGAAGCCAAGGCCGCCTTCGACCTCGGTCGCGAAAAACCGGCCGCTCGCGAACATTACGGACACAGCCGTGTCGGCACGGGTTGCCTCCTGGCGCGGCGACTCGTCGAGGCCGGCGCCCGCTTCATCACCGTCGTGGATACGGGTTGGGACACGCACCAGCAGATAGCGAGGGAACTGCCGGACTCGCGTTTTCCGGGCAGCGGCAAACTGCCAAATCTCGACCGCGCCTATTCCGGGCTTCTCACCGACCTGCGCAATCGCGGCCTGCTCGAATCCACGCTGGTCGTGCTCCTGGGCGAATTCGGCCGCACGCCGAAGTTGAACGCGCTCGGCGGACGCGACCACTGGCCGCGCGCCGGATTTGTCTGCCTGGCGGGCGGCGGCGTCAAGGGCGGCCAGGTCATCGGCGCCACCAACGCATTTGGCGAGGTGCCCGCGGAGCGGCCCATCAGTCCACCCGATCTTGCGTTCACGATCCTTCGTCTCCTCGGCGTCGATCCAACGAAGGAACTCATCACACCGATCGGACGCCCCGTGAAGATTCTGGCGGAAGGCAGCTTTATCTCGGAACTGGTGTGAGTCGCTGCTTCGGCAGTTCAACCTGAATCCGGCGCTTGCGGTTGAAGTCA
>CAZZAQ010000250.1:0-1291 GCA_964652165.1 uncultured Bifidobacterium sp. | reverse complement strand
ATTTTTTAACCGCAAAGAACGCACAGAACGCAAAGAAATCCACTTTTCATTCAGGGTTCTTTGAGTTCTTTGCGTTCTTTGCGGTTATCATCTTTGGTTGCGGCGTCAGCCGCGCTGTGTCCATCTGTGGTTTCGACTGCTCAATTTAGGTTCAAGGATGGAGCGCATGAAATCCTTCGTGGCGACGCTTTTCGCGAGCGCGGCATGCTGGCTTGCCCAGGGAGCAGTAACTGCGCCTGAACGCGTAAATGTTCCCATCACTGCACTTGCTTTCAGTCCGAACGGCTCGGCTTTGGTTAGCAACGGACCGCGTCGCGTGGACATCCGCTCGCCAAAAGACGGCGCAGTCCTCAGCCACCTGTCGTGCGACCTCCCGAAGATTGCTTCACTGGCCTTCCATCCGCGCGGCGAGATTCTGGCCGTGGCGGGTGGCGAACCCGGAGTGCGGGGAGAAGCGCGGCTCCTCGACTGGCCGGCGGGGACGATTCGCCAGCGTTTCACCAACGCTCAAGATGTCGCCACCGGCGTCGCTTTCAACGGCGACGGTATGTTGCTCGGCGTGGCCAGCGCCGACCACAAAGCTCGCGTGTGGCGCCTTGCCAAGACGAGCGGGCCGTTCGCCGAAGCCTTCACTCTTTCCGGGCACGCCGGGCCGGTGCTGGCCATCGCGTTCAGTCCTGCTGGAGGCACGCTCGTCACCGCCAGCGCCGACCGCTCGATCAAAGTCTGGTCCACGGAGGATGGCCGGCTCTTGCGCACCTTTAGCCACCATTTGGAAGCAGTAAACGCTCTCGCCTTCCGGCCGCTCACGGCGCATCGAGCCGAAACGCCACCGTCCTCGTGCGCCTCCGCCAGCGATGACCGGACCGTCCGCATCTGGCAGCCGGAGATTGGGAGAATGGTGCGCATCATTCGTCAGCACCGCGGGCCCGTTTTCGCGCTTGCTTACACGCCGGACGGGCGGAGCGTCTTTTCCACCGGGAAGGAAGGAATCATCCGCCGCTTCGATGCCGACAGCGACACGTTGATTTCCGAGTGGCCCGCGCACACCGACTGGACATACACCCTGGCCATCAGCCACGATGGCTCGAAGTTGGCCAGCGGCGACTGGTCCGGCGCGGTGCAGTTGCACGATCCGCACGCAGAGAAATGAGCGAGAGCGTGAAAGGAGAGCCTCATTCCAGTTGGCAGCTCGGAGTGACGAGGTTCAAATTTCCTCGGAGATTCCTAGCCCTGATATTTCACACAGTTCTCGCCGCGGCAGTCCCCTCTCATTAGCACCCCGCTTCAG
>CAZZAQ010000249.1:5214-6905 GCA_964652165.1 uncultured Bifidobacterium sp. | reverse complement strand
GGCGCGAAGAACGCCTCGTCATCGGCGCCGCTCTCCTCGCCGGCCTCGGCATCGGGCACTTCCGCGCCAGCCTCGGCGGGCATTTCGACTGCGGGATGCGACGCCAATTCACCGGCGTCCGCAGGAGTCGCTTCCGCGGCAGGCTCGGCGGCGGCCAGTGGCGTCTCGTCGCGTGGGCCGGGTCGGCGCGCGCGCGCGCGCCCGCCGCGGCTGCGGCGGCGGCGGCGAGGGCGGGAAGGAGCCGCTCCGGATCCCGGATCGGATGGCGGTGCTGGATCAGGCATGTCGTTCAGCGGGCGACAGCTTGCCCGGTGGCAGGCGTGAATTGCAAACAAAACTCGGGAAATTGCGGTCTGGCCTTTTGAAGTGAGCGGGCGCAAGCTGCGTCGTTTAACACATGAACGCCTTCCGGAAAATCGCGGTCTTTGCACCCGGGCTGGCGCTGGTGTCGATGGCTGTCGCGGCCAATCCCGTGGCGTCCAAGTCGATCGATTTCAAGCGCGACGTGCAGCCCATCTTTGCGAGCCGCTGCGCCGAATGCCACGGGGAAAAGAAAGACAAGGCCGGCGTGCGCTTCGACCGAAGGAACACAGTGTTCCAGGGCGGCGACTCCGGCAAGCCGCTGCTGGTTCCCGGCAACAGCGCCGAGAGCCTTCTGTTCCGAAAAGTAACGAGCGACGATCCCAACGACAGGATGCCCGCAAAAGGGGAGCGGCTCACCGAGGCGCAAATTGCCACGCTGCGCAATTGGATCGATCAGGGCGCCTCCTGGCCGGAGGACGGCGCGGCGGCCAGGAAACACTGGGCCTACGTGACGCCTTCGCGGCCCGCGTTGCCGAAAGTCAGCAACCCCAAATGGTGCCGCAACGACCTTGACCGCTTCGTTCTGGCCCGGCTCGACCAGGAAAAGCTCAAACCGGCGCCCGAAGCCGACCGCGCTGTGTTATTGCGGTGCCTGAGCCTCGATCTCACCGGCCTCCCGCCCACGCTGGAGGAGGTCGACGCGTTCCTGGCGGACTCTCGCGTCGATGCCTACGAACGGGTCGTGGACCGCCTTCTGGATTCCCCCGCCTATGGCGAACGCTGGGCGCGCCCGTGGCTCGATCTCGCCCGCTACGCCGACACGCAAGGCTACGAGAAAGACGCCAAACGCACGATGTGGCCGTATCGCGACTGGGTCATCCACGCGTTGAACCGGAACATGCCTTTCGACCAGTTCACCATCGAGCAGCTTGCCGGCGACCTGCTCCCTGACGCCACGCAGGACCAGCGCGTGGCGACCGGCTTCCATCGGAACACGATGACGAACACCGAGGGCGGCACCGACAACGAGGAGTTCCGATATGAAGCCGTCATCGACCGCATCAACACCACGTTCGGCGCCTGGATGGGCAGCACGCTCAATTGCGCCCAGTGCCACAACCACAAGTACGACCCCTTCACAACCGTCGAGTATTACCGTGTGATGGCGTTCCTGAACACCACCGAGGACGCCGACGCCGACGATGAGAAGCCGACGATGAAGGTCTTCAAGGACGCCGAACAGAAGCACCGGCTTTCGCAACTCCGCGACGAGGAAAAGGCGGCGGAGAAAAAATTGAATGACGCGGTCAAGTCGCCCGACTTCCAGCAGGCGCTTGGGCCCGGCAGCCTGGCGCGAGGTCGGCACCACCGCCCGCCGCCTGCGCCAC
>CAZZAQ010000249.1:3720-5204 GCA_964652165.1 uncultured Bifidobacterium sp. | reverse complement strand
CTGAACTCAGAGAAGGCGACTTGGGACACGCTCGACCCGGCGGACTTCAAGTCGGAAGGCGGCGCTACGCTGACGAAGAACAATAGCAAGTCGATCATCGCCGACGGCGTCAACCCGAGCAACGACACCTACATCGTGGCCGCGCCGGTCGGCCCCGGCAAAATCACCGGCATCCGTTTGGAAGCCTTGGAGACCGGCGAGGAGAAGGCCCTCGGCCGGCACGCCAACGGCGGCTTTGTTCTCCGCAAGTTCGAGCTCGCCGCGACCCCGAAAGGCGCGACGGAGCCGAAGGCGGTCGCCTTTCAGAGCGTCGTCGCGGATTTTTCGCAGAAGAAGTTCGAGGTTGCCAATCTGCTCACCGGCCAGGGCGACGGCTGGGCGGTCGAGACGATGAAGCCGGAGAACAAAGTGCGCCGCTCGGCTTACTTCACCCTCAAAGAACCGCTGGAGTTGCCGGAGGGCGGCTCGCTGGTCTTCACGCTCCGACACAGCGACAAACACCCGGGCGCGAACTTGAAACGCTTCCGCCTCTACACAACCTCCAGCGCGCAGGTTGCTCCGCCGCCGAGCCTGCCGGAGGAGATTCGTAACATTCTCGCTCTCGCGCCCGAGAAGCGGGACAAGAAGCAGGCGGAAAAACTCACGGAGCATTACCGCGCGCTCGATCCCGTGACCAAGCCGCTCCATGAAGCCCATGCTGCGGCGAAGAAGGCCGCGGACGAGTTCGACAAGACCATCCCTATCTCCAGCGTCATGGCCGAGCTGGCCAAGCCCCGCGTCACCAAACGCCACGTCCGCGGCGCCTACCTGAATACCGCCGAGGAAGTGCAGCCCGGCACGCCCGCGTCGCTTCATCCGTTCCCCGCCGGCCAGCCGACGAACCGGCTGGGCTTCGCGCGCTGGGTCGTGTCGCCGGACAACCCGCTCACCGCGCGAGTCATCCTGAACCGCATTTGGGAGCAATACTTCGGGCGCGGCATCGTCGAGACCGTCGAGGAGTTCGGCAAGCAGGGCGAAGCGCCGACGTATCCGGAATTGCTCGACTGGCTGGCGTGCGAGTTCATGGATCCCGTTGCATCGTTGAATCGTTCAATCGTTAAACCGGGAAAGGGCTCCGCCTCTTCCAACGCAACTAACGATTCAACGATTCAACGATTCAACGATTCAACGATTCAACCTTGGAGCCTCAAACACATGCACCGGCTCATCGTCACGAGCGCCACCTACCGCCAAAGCTCAAAGGTCCCGCCCGCACTGGCAAAGCGCGACCCCTACAACCGCCTGCTGGCCCGCGGCCCGCGCGTGCGGCTCGAAGCGGAAATGGTGCGTGACCAGGCGCTGGCCGTCGCCGGTCTCCTCAGCCACAAGCTCGGCGGCCCGAGCGTGATGCCGCCGCAGCCCGACGGCATTTGGCAGGTCGTCTATAACGGCGAAACGTGGAAGACCTCGCCCGGCGAGGACAAATATCGCCGGGGCCTCTACAC
>CAZZAQ010000249.1:0-3710 GCA_964652165.1 uncultured Bifidobacterium sp. | reverse complement strand
GCTTCGTCCGGCCTGCTGGATCGACGGATGGGCGGAATGCCGGTTTATCCCTATCAGCCCGACAATGTCTGGGAAGCGCTGGCGATTACCAAAGAGCGTGATTTCACCTACCCGAAGTCTTCCGGCAAAGATCTGTATCGTCGGAGTCTCTACACGTTCTGGCGCCGCACCATGCCGCACCCGATGATGGTGAATTTCGACGCGCCAAGTCGCGAGTTTTGCGTGCTCAAACGCTCCCGCAGCAACACGCCGCTCCAGGCGCTCAACACGCTCAACGACCCCGCCTTCATCGAGTGCGCCCAGGCCATCGCCCGCAAGGTCGCCGCGCAGCCCGCCGCCGACGTGAAGTCCCGCGCCACGCACGCCTTCCGCCTCGTCCTGGCCCGCGCGCCGCAGCCGAAGGAAGTCGAGCGGCTCGTCGCGCTCTTCCAGACCGAGCTGAATAACTACCAGACTGACGAGAAAGCCGCAGAAAAAATGGCGACCAGCGAGTTGGGCAAGCCGAAGGAACCGTGTAACCTCGCCGAACTCGCGGCATGGACTGTCGTGGCGAACGTGCTGCTGAATCTCGATGAAGCGATCACGAAAGGATGAAACCCACGGTTTACGTCGAGACGACGGTGATCAGTTATCTGGTCGCGCGTCCGAGCCGCGACGTGGTTACGGCCGGGTTGATTCAGGTGACGCGCGAATGGTGGGAGGGCCGCAGGAGTCATTACGAGTTGTTTGCTTCCGCCGCCGTCATCCGCGAGGCCGAAGCAGGAGATCGGGAGATGGCCCGACTGCGGGTCGGAGTATTGGAGGCTGTCACCATTTTGCGATCCAACCCCGAAACCGAGTCGTTCGCACACACATTGCGCCGGAAGATGAACCTGCCGGCGAAAGCCTTTGAAGACGCCTTCCACGTCGCTTACGCCGCGGTCAACGAACTGAATTTTCTCGTCACTTGGAACTGTCGCCATATCAATAATGCGGGTATTATTCCACAGATTGAAAAAGCTTGTGCGGAAGCGGGCTACCATTGCCCTCGCATCTACACGCCGATTGAACTG
Organism: uncultured Bifidobacterium sp.; assembly: GCA_964652165.1. Classification (GTDB taxonomy): domain Bacteria; phylum Verrucomicrobiota; class Verrucomicrobiia; order Limisphaerales; family JADJPG01; genus DASTLJ01. Next base: position 2,658 of record CAZZAQ010000249.1, on the reverse strand, counting down.
CCATGAAAAAGACTGAGTTTGGAGAGGACGAAATCATCTCGGAAGTGCGCCGGGCGCGCGCGGAGCACGCCGCGAAGTTCAACTACGACACGGCGGCGATCTTTCGCGACTATCGCCGGCTCGAGAAGAAGTTGAAAGCGGCGGGTTGGAAGGTTGTCAGTTTGCCCGCCGCAAGCCGGCCAGGACGCTGACGCCCGAACGTTAGCCTTTCGACCATGAGCACAGTGGCCTCAGCAGCCGAAGCCGCCATCTGGCAGCGAACGATTGATCCCGAAGCCGGCAACCTCAGCCCGGAAGCCGCCCGCGCCTTCCTGCGGCTGGCCTTCATCGACGCAGACCATCGCGCGATGGACGAACTGGCGCGCAAGGCGCAAGCCGGATCGCTGACCCCCGAGGAAAGCCGCCTGCTCGACGGCTACCGGCATGTCGCCTGGCTTCTCGGATTGCTCAAGTCGAAAGCCCGGCTCTCCCTGCAACGGGCGGGTGGAACGGCCTGAACGATGGACCATGAACTCAGGGCGGCAGTACGCTTGCGGGTGCATGACAGAATTCTTCAGACCTGCCAGTGGTGCGGTTTTCGGGAGCGGCTTCGGCTTCGATGCTTCGTTAGCTTCGTTTCCTTCTGTGCATAGTTCCACACCGGCGGGGCGGGGGCGGAATCCAACAGAAGCAAACGAAGGAAACGAAGAAGGCGCGATCCTTGACCGAGTGCACGGAATTGGGGCGAGGGACAAGTATATGCGTTGGCTAGATACTGCTGATGCAAAATGCCAGCAAAACGCATTGTCCGAAGATTTTTGTCATGCGCCCTACGCTTGCGAACCCGCTGCAAATGTGTTGCTGAATCAGGGCGAAGCGAGTATTAGAAGCTGAGAACCATGACCGGGCCACTTCATGTTCGTACGCGCTGGGCAAAGCCCTTGTTCGCCCTGACCATAGCCGTGCTGTACCTGATGCTCGGCCTGCTGACGGTCGGGTTGTTTGCTTTGGAAATCGGCTCTACCGTCTTTTTCATTGGAATCACCTGCGCCCTGGCCGCGCTGTATCTGCTCACGCTCCTGGTCCGCGGACAATTCAAAGAACTGCGGCACGCGGCTTCTCGAACGCTTCCCGCCGATGGCCCATCGACTCCGGCGGCCAAGACCCGGGCTCCTTTCCGGTTTGCCGCCGGCCTCCTGGCCATGCTTTCGTTCGCTATGGGAGTGATGCTGTCAATTGCTGTGATCCGGGACTGGTCGCAAGTTCGTCAAGACGGCGACGCTGGCTGGATCCTTGGCATGATGACGCTCCTCTTCGTGTTTGCCGCTTTAATGGGCTACGCCGCGCTTCCCGGCAAGGAATTGCCCCGTCAGGTCGCTCGAGCGGATTCGCGCCAATGAATGACTTCACTCCCTTAGTTCGCGAACGCTCTTCAGAGTATCTCCTGGGCGTCACCCGCCGTCAGTTCTTCGGCCGTTGCGCCACCGGCATTGGCACGCTGGCGCTGGCGTCATTGCTCAAGGAAAACCTGTTCGCCACAAGCGCCGACGCGCAACACACAACACACAACACGCTCTCCCCCCACCAGCCGCATTTTCCCGCCCGCGCCAAACGCGCCATCTACATCCACATGGCAGGCGCGCCTTCGCAGCTCGAGCTGTTCGATAACAAGCCAAAGCTGCGCGAGTTGAACGGCAAGCCGTGCCCCGAGTCGCTCTACAAGACGGAGCGCTTCGCTTTCATCAAGGGCGTGCCGAAAATGCTCGGCGCGACGCACGAGTTTGCCTGCTACGGGCAATGCGGAATGGAACTCGGGAAGCTCCTCCCGCACATCGGGAGCGTGGCGGACGAGATTTGCCTCGTCCGATCGATGTTCACCGAGCAGTTCAATCACGCGCCGGCGCAGCTTTTCCTGCACACCGGCGCGCCGCGGCAGGGCCGGCCCGGCATGGGCGCGTGGCTCACCTACGGGCTGGGCAGCGAATCGCGCGACCTGCCGGCCTTCGTCGTGCTCGTCTCCGGCGGCAAGACCCCTGACGGCGGTTCGTCGCTCTGGGGCAGCGGCTTCCTGCCCACCGTGTATCAGGGCGTGCAATGCCGCTCCTCGGGCGATCCCGTGCTCTACGTCTCGAATCCGCCCGGCATGGACCGCGCCGGACGCCGCCGTTCGCTCGACGCGCTCAAGGACCTGAACGAACTCCAGCTCCGCCAGGTCGGCGATCCCGAGACGCTCACGCGCATCTCGCAATACGAACTGGCCTACCGCATGCAATCCAGCGTGCCGGAGTTGATGGACATTTCCGGCGAGCCGCAGCACGTGCGCGACCTCTACGGCATCGAGCCGGGCAAGGTCTCCTTCGCCAACAATGCCTTGCTCGCGCGCCGTCTGCTCGAACGCGGCACGCGTTTCGTGCAGCTTTACCATTGGGGCTGGGACAGCCACGGCACCGCGCCAAGCGACGACCTGATGACCTCTCTCCCGCAACGCTGCAAGGAAACCGACCGCGCCAGCGCCGCGCTCATCACCGACCTCAAGCAGCGCGGCATGCTCGACGACACGCTCGTCATTTGGGGCGGCGAATTCGGCCGCACGCCGATGAACGAGGAACGCAACGGTTCGAAACTCCTCGGCCGCGATCATCATCCCCACTGTTTCAGCCTATGGCTGGCCGGCGGCGG
>CAZZAQ010000248.1:0-6938 GCA_964652165.1 uncultured Bifidobacterium sp. | reverse complement strand
TGCAAGCGAAGTCGCTTGCAGGACTATGCCAGCCGGGTCGGCTGGCCCACTACGGCGCGTGCGCGCGGTTGCGCCGCATAAGGTCGCCGGGAGAATTCAGGAATTACGGGCCGCTCTCAATCAGATTTCATCGCGAGCTTACGCTTCCTCGAAAAAGTCGTGCCAGAAGCCCGGCTCTGGGCTATCGAATTCCATTTATGCACCTCTCCATCCGCTCCGCGCTCCGCCTGCTCCCGGCCCTGCTTGTGCGCACGGTGCCATACCCATATTACGTTTTACGTTTTACGTTTTACGTATTCGCGGCCTTGCTCCTCGTCGCGATGCCATCGCCGGCGGCGGACGACGCCCTGCGCCCGACCCGCCCTCCGAATATCCTCTTCTGCATTGCAGACGATTGGTCGTGGCCGCACGCCGGCGCTTACGGCGATCGCGTGGTGAAAACACCGAACTTCGACCGCGTGGCGCGCGACGGGGCGCTGTTCACCCGCGCGTTCTGCGCCGCGCCGAGTTGCTCGCCATCACGGGCAACGATTCTCACCGGCCAGGCGCCGCACCGACTGGCCGAGGGCGGGAATCTTTGGGGTTTTCTACCGAAACGTTTCGTCGTGTATCCCGATTTGATCGAAGTGGCGGGTTATGTCGTCGGTTTGCAGGGCAAGGGCTGGGGCCCGGGCAATTTCAAGGCCGGCGGACGCGAGCGCAATCCCGCAGGGCCGGGCTTCAAGAGCTTCGAGGAGTTTCTCAAGACCGTGCCGGCCGGCAAGCCGTTCTGTTTCTGGTTCGGCAGCGCCGACCCGCATCGCCCGTACACCAAGGGCGCCGGGGCGCGCGCCAGCCTGAAGGCGGCGGACGTCCCCGTGCCGCCGTGGCTGCCGGACACGCCGGAGATTCGCGACGACATTCTCGACTACTACTTCGAGGTCGAGCGGTTCGACCGCGACATTGGCCGGCTGCTCAAGCAGCTTGAAAATGCCGGGCAGCTCGACAGCACGCTGGTCGTCGTCTCAAGCGACAACGGCATGCCGTTCCCCCGCGCGAAGACCAATCTGCACGACTCCGGCTCGCGGATGCCGCTGGCGATCCGCTGGCCGGGCCGGGTGAAGGCGGGCCGGACGATTGACGCCTTCACGGGCCTGGCCGATCTCGCGCCGACGTTTCTCGAAGCCGCCGGCTTGAACATTCCACCGGAGATGACGGGCAAGAGCCTCGTTGGATTGCTCACGGGAAAGGACGACGGCAAGGAGCGCACCACGGCCTTTATCGAACGCGAGCGCCATGCGAACGTGCGCGCGGGCGATCTGGGCTATCCGGCCCGAGCGGTGCGCACGAAGGACTTTCTCTATGTCCGCAATTTGCGCCCGGATCGCTGGCCGGGCGGCGACCCGGACATGTGGAAGGCGGTCGGCCCGTACGGTGATTGCGACGCCTCGCCGAGCAAGGAGTTCGTCCTGGCGCGCCGGGGCGAGCCGCAGTTCGCGAAGTTATTCGAGCTTACGTTCGAGAAGCGGCCGGCGGAGGAACTCTACGACCTGCGCACCGATCCGGGCCAGGTGAAGAACGTCGCCGGCCAGGCGGCCTATGCGGCGGCGCAGGGCGAATTGCGCGCCCAGCTCGACGCGTGGATGAACCAGACGCAGGACCCGCGCGCCGCGGGCGGCGGGGACGAGTTCGACACGTACCCCTATTTCGGCGACGCCAGGAGGATGCCGGTGAGCAGCGGGCAGTAGGGAGCGGTTGCAAGAGGCGCTCAGAAATGCCAAAAAGGACCTCGTGATGCCCATTGAGCGTAAGACCAAAGTGACCCAAAGGACCAAAGCGACGAAAAGGACAGAAGGCAGCCCTGGTCCCTTGAAGTCCTTTTCGTCCCTTCCGTCCCTTGAAACCCACCCCCAGCCCACCCATTCGTTCATCCCCCCTCACGGCGGCTACAAAAGCCTCCTCTCCTATCAAAAAGCCCAGATCGTCTATGACGCTACCGTCCATTTCTGCGGCCGTTACTTCTCCAAGCGAGACCGCACACACGACCAGATGGTGCAGGCCGCCCGCTCTGGCAAGCAGAACATTGTCGAAGGCAGCCAGGCTTCCGGCACCTCCAAGGAAATGGAGATCAAGCTCACGAACGTGGCCCGCGCCAGCCTCGAAGAACTCCTCACCGACTACCGCGATTTCCTCCGCCCGCGCGGCCTCGCCGAGTGGACGCCCGACCATCCTTACACCCGCCGCCTGCGCGACCTCAACCGCCAGCCCGGCGCCAACTACGAAGCCTTCCGCAAAGGCATCGAACACCCCGACCCCGCCATCTGCGTCAACGTGATTATCGGATTGATCAAAGTGACTTGCTTTCTGCTCGATCGGCAAATCCAGCGCCTCGAACAGGATTTCCTGAAGGAAGGCGGCTTGCGCGAACGCATGACTCGCGCCCGCCTGGCCGCCCGCTCCCGGCAAGCCCCGCCGAACTGATCCAAGCCACCCAGGCGCCTTTGAGTCCGGTCGTCGCAAGTCCCTTCCGTCCTTTTCGTCCCTTTAGTCCCTGGAGTACACTCCTTGGCAAAGCCCCCCCCCACCCCAAAAACTTGTTGCTCCCCGCCCCGCCCTGCGCCTTAATTCGCCATGCGATTTTGGCCAGGGCCCATGGACTGCGGACTGATGAATCCCGCCAGGGCCGGAAGGCAGCAACGGCAGTTTGCTCCGCGGACGCCGTGGTCACCCTGGCTTTTCTAATTTACGATTTATGATTTACGATTGACGCGCCGCCCCCGCGTCGCCGTGCCTCAAAAATCGCAAATCGCAAATCGCAAATCGCAAATCCGATGTCATACCAGGTCATCGCCCGCAAGTATCGTCCGCAACGTTTCGCCGACGTCGTGGGGCAGGAGCACGTCACGGAGACGCTCGCCAACGCCATCACCGCGGGGCGCATCGCCCACGCCTACATTTTTTGCGGACCGCGCGGCACGGGCAAGACCACCGTGGCGCGCATTTTCGCCAAATGCCTCAATTGCACCGACGGACCGAAGGCGGACTTCCCGCTGGACGATCCGAAGGGCCTCGAAATCGCGGAGGGCCGTTCCATGGATGTCCTCGAAATCGACGGCGCCAGCAACAACGGCGTCGAGCAGGTCCGCGAGTTGCGCGAAACGGTGAAATACGCGCCGGCCAGCTCGAAATTCAAAATCTACATCATCGACGAAGTTCACATGCTCTCGACGGCGGCGTTCAACGCGCTGCTCAAGACGTTGGAAGAGCCGCCGGCCCATGTGAAATTCATGTTCGCCACGACGGAACCGGAGAAGGTGCTGCCCACGATTCTCTCGCGCTGCCAGCGCTTCGATCTGCGGCGTATCCCGGCGTCGCTGATCACGGAGCACCTGAAGTTCATCGCCAGGCAGGAGAAGGTGACGATTGACGCCGAAGCGCTGCACGCCATTGCCCGCGGGGCCGACGGCGGCTTGCGCGACGCGGAAAGCGCCCTGGACCAACTCATCAGTTTTTGCGGAAAGAAAATTGTCGAGAGCGACGTGCTGTCGATGTTCGGCCTCACCGCCCGCAGCCAGGTGCTCGCGCTGGCCTTGGCGATCCTCAAGGGCGAAGCCGAAGCCGCCTTGCGCGAGTTGAACGAGTTGGCCCGGCACGGCAAGGACCTCGGGCGGCTGCTGTCCGACTTGCTGAACCATTTCCGCAACCTCGTCATCTTCCAGGTCTCGGGCGGCGATTTGAAGCTGCTGGAGGTTTCCGAGAACGAAGCCGCCAGCCTCAAGGAACAAGCCGCCCTGGCGCCGACCGACGCGTTGACCCGCGTGATGGAGGTGCTGACCGACGCCGAGGGCCGCCTGCGCGACGCCGCGTCAAAGAAGATCTTCATCGAGGTCGTGCTGCTTCGCGCCATCCAGGCCCGCGACGCGGTGAGCATCGACACGCTCCTGACGCGGCTTCAACAGTTGCGGACGGAAAGCGCGGCTGCCGCGGGCGCGCCGTATCCGTCGAGTGTAGCTGCGACCGTGAGGTCGCAGGCTGAAGTCTCAAGAGGGAACCAAGTCGATGCAACTGCTCAGCCTTCTGGGTCGCCGTCCCGCGACCTCACGGTCGCAGCCCCGCCAAACACGTCCGCTCCGCCCGCACCGGCGGCGCAAGCCGGGACCGAGGTTGATTTGACTTCATTGTGGACCGGCCTGCTCGAATCGGTGGGCCGCGCCAGCCCCTTCACGCGCACCTACCTGATTGAGGCGCACCCGATCTCACTGGCCAAGGGCCTGTTGACGATTGGCTTCGATGCGGCGTTCGCCGAGCACATCGACCTGGTGAACAATCCGAAAACCCACTCGTTGTTGCAGACGAAGCTGGCGGAATTCGGCCACACGGGAGCGCAAGTGAAGTTCATCAAAGCCGAGCGGCCGGAGAACTGGTCCAGTGCGGCGACCGCTCCGGCCTCGGCCGCCAGCGCGCCGGTGCCAACGGCTGCGCCCTCCACCGGCTCCGCCAGGTCCCCCGAGCCTGCGCGCGAGCCGGCCGCCGCGCGCCTTGACGAATTCAAGAACGACCCGCTCATCCAGAAGGCGCTGGAAATATTTCGGGGCCAGATCGTCGAAGTCCGCGCCTGATTCATCACTCCTCCTCCCAACATCCCAGAACCCCATTCAGCCATGTCCAGCCTCGGAAAACTCATGAAGCAAGCCCAGCGCATGCAGCAGGACGCCCAGCGCGTGCAGGCCGAACTGGCCGCGCGCACCGTCGAGGCCTCCAGCGGCGGCGGGGCCGTGAAAGCCGTCGCGAAGTGTGACGGGTCCCTTGTCTCAATCAAAATCGATCCCGGCGCGGTCAACCCCTCCGACGTGGCGATGCTCGAAGACCTCGTCCTGTCCGCCGCCAACCAGGCGTTGTCCCAGGCCCGTGACATCTCCGCGCAGGAAATGGCCAAGGTCACGCAGGGATTGAGCCTTCCGGGAATGATGTGAGGGGAAGCGCACAGAGTAAAACGTAAAACGTGATACGTAAAATCGTGGGCACGGTAGGAAGCTAATTCTTGCCGGAAATTCATGGGCTGCGCCAAAGGCTTTGTCCCGAAGGGACATCCTGAGAATAGCCCAGCGTTTCAACGCTGGGTTCAGGGGCACACGGAGCCGCGTCCCGAAGGGACGGCTGAACTCGTGCCACACATACATCCAGTCGGCCGTCCCTTCGGGACTGATACAACTGCGATGGACTCCCGGCGTTGAAACGCCGGGCTATTTTCGATCATCCCTCCGGGATGATGCCTGAGGCCCGCTTGCGAAACGCTTTCGCTAATTCCCGAAAGGCATTAGGTTTGGAGCGCATCAGACATCCCCGCGTTCTCACGTTTCACGTTTTACGTTTCACCTCCTCCTCATCACCGCCGCTAGATTGTCCGCCAGGCCCACCGCACCAAGGGCCTTTTCCGCCGCCTGATAACACCAGCGCAAGGGCCCGCCCCGTTGCTTCCAGGCCGTTGTGCGTTTTAGCAACGAAATCCGTTCGGCGTCGCTCACTCGCCTTCCCCGGCCCCGCCAGTCCTGCCAGAGGACGACCGGATTGAAGTGCATTGAGCGCAGCGCGACGATTTCCATGTCCGGCACTCGGGTGACCAGCCGGCGCAGCGTCGCCGCCGAGAAGTAGTTCACGTGCTCCGCCATCACGTAGCGGTAACGCGGACCGATCAGCCGCATCGCGAGCGACTTCAGGTTGGGCACGAGCACGAAGCAGTGCCCGCCCGGCCGGAGCAACGTCGCGGCCTTTGCGAGAAACTTCGACGGTTCGATCAGATGCTCGGCCACGGCCCACATCGTCAGGGCGTCGAATCGCCCGCCGCCAAAGTCGTGTTCAAGAAAACTTCCGCGCAGCACCGGCACGCCCCGCCTCGTTGCGTAATCGAGCGCCGGACCGACCACGTCGGTCCCGAGCCGCTCGTAATCGCCCGGCCAGCGGACTTCGAGTTGAAACAAAAACGCGCCGGTCGAGCATCCCACGTCGAGCACCTTGCCTCGCGGGCAGAACTGGCGGAACAACTTCAGCTCCCGCTCGAACCGGACCGGCGCGTAATCCGCCGCCAGCTTGTCCGCCGCCAGATACAGCCCGGCCGCCAGCCCTTCGTAGTGTTCGCCCGACGCCAATGCCGCCGGCACTGGGTTCGCAAACACCATCGCGCACGCCCGGCATCGCACGAGAGTCACGTCCTCTTTGCGCCAGTGCGGGCGCGTCTCCCGCCCGTCGCAGACCGGGCAGGCGCGTTCGATCATTGCGGCCACAGCGCCTCCCGCAGGCCCGACGCCCGCTCCAGACGGCGCGCCACCGCGGCGCGGAACACCGGTTCGTTCATCCACACCTCGACGCTTTCGCTGGCGCGCGTGATGCCGGTATAAACCAGTTCGCGCGTCAGCACTGGGCTTTCGCGGTCCGGCAGCACGAGCAGCACCCGCTCGAACTCGCTGCCCTGGCTTTTGTGGACCGTCATCGCAAAGACCGTCTCGTGCCGGGGCAATCGCGCTGGCGACACGCTGCGGGCCTGGCCGTCCGCGCCCTCAAAGAACGCCATTGGCTTTCCGCTTGCCGGCTCCGACAGGATGATCCCGACGTCGCCATTGAAGAGCCGCAACGAGTAATCGTTCTCCGTCACCAGCACAGGCCGCCCAAAATACCACGGCCCGGCCGCCGAGATCAGCCCCGCCTCGCTCAGGATTTCCTCGACAAGCCGGTTCAAGTTCCCGGCGCCGAACGGCCCCTGCCGCAGCGCCGTCACGAGGCGGAACCGGTTCAACGCCGCCAATGCAGCCCGCGGTTCGCGCGCGGACACCGCTGCCGCGAAATGCTCCTTCACCACAGTTCGCAGCACCGCTTTCAACCCGGATGCCGACGGCAGTGCGACCGCGCCCACCCCCGGCGCGCTGCTCAAGACTTTTACCGCGCCGTCTGCGTCCCCGCGGTTC
>CAZZAQ010000247.1:3680-6938 GCA_964652165.1 uncultured Bifidobacterium sp. | reverse complement strand
GTGCGACCACGTATCGAGTTGCTCTGAGGGTAGCTGCATATCCCGCGCGCAATTCCTAAAGGCGGAATCTTGGCGGCAGCGAGGAGGGTCAAGATGGAGCACAGCCCGCTCTTGAAGCACCGCTGGACGCTGGCTGAACGACGCGGCCAAATCGTGCCGCCAGAGCGGGCGAGCAATATCTTGACGCCCGCAGTATGGGCGCGTTCTGTCCTCGGCTCAAGCACGTTGGTGATTGTGTGTTCCGAGTTCTGCGATGCACCATTGCTAGTCACGCCTTTTCTGATCCATTTCGAGATGTTCCCTGCGACTGCTTCATAAATGTTATAAATGTTCATGTTAATCCTCCAAAGTTCGCACTTCCACCGTCCGAAAATCGCTTTTCCCTGGCGGCGGGGTGTTTCAAAAGAAGGTGAAAACACCCCGCCGCCAGGGAAAAGCGAAGCGAAAAACAGAGCCAGCCCGAAGGGCTGACCGCTTGGATCAGGGCGGAGTCAACGCGGAAGAAGCGGAGCCGAATTCAATAGCAAGGCGTGACAGCTTTCCTGGCGCGCGTTGCGAATTCGATTTCGCGCCGCGTTGCGGAGCCCAGAGACCCAGCGCGCCCGCTTGCGGGCGCACGATTTGGGTCAAGGCGGGGTCAGCACGGAAGAAGCAGAGTCGAACTCAATGGCAAGGCGTGACAGCTCGGCTGGCGCGCCTTGCGAGTTCGGCGCCGCGCCGTGCTGCGGAGCCCAGGCAACACAGCGCGCCGGCCGACAGGCGGGCGCACGTCAGCAGTGGACTCTTCCTCTCTTGGACACGCTGGCGAAGAGGGTGTGCTGCTCGATGCGGCCAGAATGAGAAGCCGGGACTGGTAAAGCACGCGGCGTCCCCGGAGGTTTGGAAAAGTCGAAATCAGGGTCGGAGGAAACTGAGCCGAATTCGGACGATGGCAACACGCGACGGCTTGCGCGGCACGCGTTGGGAGTTGGGGCAGCGTATTCGCCAAACGGCAGGTGGGCGTCGCTGCGCACCAGAATACCGGCTAAGTCTGTCCGGCGTGGAAACGGTTCTACTCGGAGAGAAGTTTCATCTCCACGAGAACCGGGCCGAGGTCAATGAGGATCTTCTGCGCGTCCTGGACGAACTGCACTTTCTCAGGAGAGCGCCGCCACGAGAAGGCTGACGGCCCTTTGATGTTTTCCCAGCGTGGACGGTCGTTGTCGCGATCGATGCCGATGCTCACCAGTTTCTGGAAACCATCAAAATTTGGCTCCAACGCACCGAACCCTTGAAGTTCGGTGTAGGAAAGCGGTTTCTTTTCGAGGGCGCCGGTGTACATCTTGTTTTTCGTTTTCGTGGTCCAGTATCCCTTGCTGATGAACGGGGCGAGCTGGGCCTGGACATCCGGCTGAGAGGCTTTATCGCTGAGGACTTTCTTCTCTGCATCGCTGTAGATCCGCTTCGCTTCACGCTATACGCGGATCTCGTTGGATTTGCGCAAGGCATTCCGCTTCAGCAGTTCGCTCTCATACTCCCTGATCTTGGCTTGGGCGCCTTCGATGATGCGCTTGGCAGCTTGAAACAACCAGTCGGTCACTGGTTCGCTGAAGCCCGTCAGCGCGGGGCGAATCGGCTGTGCAGTTTGCCACGCTGGCGCACGAGTTGGGGCACCTGTTTCTGGGGCATCTGGGTCCAGACAAGCCGCTGAACCTGCCGGGCGCGCTACCATGAGCCATACGCAACACGAGATCGAGGCCGAGTCGGTAGCGTTCCTGATTTGCAAACGCAACGGGGTGACCTCAAAATCTGAATCGTATCTTGCGGACTACGTCCACCAGAACACAACGCTTGAGCACCTCGATCCTTAGCAGTTCCTGCGTGCCGCCGGTGAGGCGGAAACCCTGCTGGGCCTGACCGCGCACACCAAATATGACAAGGCAAAGCCGGCGGGAAGTTGATTGGATCCTATGAGCGCGACCTTTCTCCATACCGCCGACTGGCAGCTCGGCAAACCTTTTGCGGGCGTGGGCGAAGTTCAGAAACGTGCGCTGCTCCAAAACGAGCGGCTCGCCGTCCTCAAGCGCATCGGGGAAAAGGCCAGGGAGCATCGCACTGAATTCGTGCTGCTCGCCGGTGACCTCTTCGACTCTCCCAGCGCGACCCAGGCCACGGTTGCGGCGGCGTGCAGCGCCATCGGTTCCATCGGGATTCCTGTGTTCGCCATCCCCGGCAACCACGATCACGCTGGCGCGGGCAGTTTGTGGGAGCAGGAGTTCTTCAAGCGTGAGCGCGATCAACTCGCGCCCAACTTCAACATCCTGCTCAAACCCGAGCCGGTTGAACTGGCAAAGGCGGTTCTCTTTCCCTGTCCGTTGCTGCGCCGGCACGAAGCCGCCGATCCCACCGCCTGGCTGCGCTCGTCGCAGGACTTCGACGCGCGGTTTGGCGACAAGCCCAGAATCGTTCTCGCCCATGGCAGTGTCCTGAACTTCGGTTCGCTCCCGGACGATGAGGAATCCGACGCGGGCGCGACCAATTTGATCGACCTGTCGCGCCTGTCGGAGAGCGCGTTTGATTACTTTGCGCTGGGCGACTGGCACGGCGCGAAGCAGGTCGCCGGCAAGGCATGGTATTCGGGCACGCCGGAACTGGATCGCTTTGTCAAAGGCGAAGACCACAACCCGGGCAACATCCTCGTGGTCGAAGCCGGCCGTGGTCAGTCACCGCAGGTCCAGTGCGTGCGGACCGGCGCTATCGGGTGGCACGAGCTTGATCTCAGCTTCGCAGACGACACTGGCCTCGCCCGATTGAAGGAACTGGTGGACGAGCAGATCGGCAACCGCGCGAACCAGGACTTGCTCCGGCTGCACCTGAGCGGCTCGCTGGGCATCGAGGCTTCCACCCGGCTTGAGCAGATGATCGAGGCGTGGAATGCCCGTTTGCTCCGGGTAAAGCTCGACAATCAAACAGCCATCGCGCCATCTCCGTCGGAGTTGGACGGGCTAACCCAGCGGGCGTACGACCCCTTAGTCTCCCGCGTGGCCGCAAAGCTGGTGGCGCTGGCCGCAGGCGGAGATGAACAAGCGGCGGTTGCGCGCATTGCGCTTCGCGAACTCCACGCGGCCTGCAAGGCTCATTAACCGGAGACCACCATGCGCATTACCTCTGTCACGCTCCGCAATTGCCGGCTGCATCGCGAATTGAAGGATGCGCCCTGGCAAGTGCCAGGGCTGCTTTTCCTTTTGCCAAAACCCTTCCTGCCCGGCACGCTGCGGC
>CAZZAQ010000247.1:0-3670 GCA_964652165.1 uncultured Bifidobacterium sp. | reverse complement strand
GATGCGGACATCCGACGCTCCTCGCGTGATCGTCCTCGCCGCGGGCGAGGGAACGCGGATGCGGTCGACGCTTCCCAAGGTCCTGCATCGGGTCGCCGGGCGCACGCTCATCGAGGCGGTGCATCGTGCTCTGTTTCTGAAAGCCAAGGGCAATACCGAGCACCATCGGGTGTTGATCTCCTCGTTGTATCCCGGCCACCCGGAGGTGGAACTGGCCTTTGAAGCGGGCGGCAACACGTATCTCTTGAAAAAGCGTTTCGGATCCAGCGGCACCACCACTTTGGCGCCGTCGAACTCGGTGATGCTGTCCGGCGATGCCGCCGAGAGCGAACTGGCCCACATTCTCAGCGTGGAGTCCGGCATCACCGGAAGAGCCATCACGATCCAGTGGGCTCACCTCTGGGTCTGGCAGGGACGGGCCGGCAACAACCCCTCGGAGCACGCGACGGCTCAACAAGACAGACTCCTCCAGCGTTTGCAGCAAATGGGCGGAGCAGCCGCCCTCCAGTCCGAACTCGACGCTCGGGTGGCAGCACATTTCGGTGAGGCGGTCAGCCAGATTTACACGCAAGCGGGCAAACCGAAAGCGGGCTCTGAACTGGAGCAAGCCGAACGCGCCGTTGCCCTCGTCGGCGAGGAACTGAACCGCGCCACCGACCGTGTGCAGAAGCTCGATTCGGCGGCAACAGACTTGGAGAACGCATCCCGAACTTTCCTTGCTGCCGGCGCGAGCGTCACCGTCTTGGTGAAGGAACAGGAGGAGACGGAAACAAAGGCGCGACAACTTGGCGAGTTGCGGCAGAAGGAATCCGAACAATCCCACGCCGCCAAGGAAGTTGGCGACCGGCATCTCGCATTGGAATCTGCCAACAAGCAAATCCTGGCGGTGCGTCTGGAGATTGCGAAGCTGGAGGAAACTCTCGAACCGCAAAACGAAAAGATTGGCCAGTTGGAGATGTCCAGGGGCGAGGCCAAGAGCAACGCTTTCACCGCGGAACAAGCGTATCGCACCGCGACCGAGGCGGTCCGCGCCGCGCGAATCCGCCATGAACTGGCTTCCGCCCATACCCAGTTCTTCGAGAAAACCGAAGCTCACACCAAACTCAGCGAGAAGGCCACAAAGGTTTCCACGCGTCGGCAGGAACTGGCCGACCTTGAAGAGCAGTTCGCGAAACTGCCCAAGGTGGATAAGGCCAAGTTGCAGAAACTTCAAGAACTGGAGTCGGAATGTTCCAACGCCCGCGCCGCCTTGCAGGCGATGGCCACGGGCCTCGAAGTTGTCGCAGCGGACAAACCGGTGAAGGCGGGTAACCGCTCCATCAACACTGGAGAGAAGCAGATTCTGACGGAAGACACGGAAGTGTCGATCGGCTCCGCTGTTCGTCTTCGCATCCAGCCCGGCGGCGGCACCAGCCTGGCCGAAGCGCGCCAGACGGAAGATGAAGCGCGGAGGAAACTCCAGGAAGCTCTCGATTCCTTCGGACTCCAATCGGTTCAGGAAGCGGCGGAATTCCATGCGCGACGGGATGAACTCGGCTCCCGCATCAAAACCGCCCAGGCCGAACTCGAAGGGATGGGAGCGGAGAACCTCGCCGAAGAATTGCAGACTGCGCTGAACGATCTCACCGCTGCCAAGGCCAACATGGCGCGCCTTGCTGCTCTGGCGCCGGATGAAAAGGCCCCAGAGGACAAAGCCGCCGCCAAGGCGCTGGCGAAGTCGTTGGAGAGGAAGATGAGTGACGCTGATGACCAAGAAACCGAGGCCAAAGCCATTCGAGATCGCTCCGCCGAAACGCTGGAGTCTGCCGCGGAGGCATTGAAAGAGAAAAGAGCGGAAACTGAGCAGCAAGGAAACATGCTCATCGGTTTGAAAGCTCAACTGGATCTCCTCCTAACAACTCATGGTGACGACACCGCTCGCACCCAGGCTTTGATCCATTCTCAATCCGCCAAAACCACCACAAGGAATCTTCTCAAAACAACCACCGACGCGATCGCCGTCCTGCAACCGGACTTGCTGGAGAGCGATCGCACGCGGATCGCGCGTTCCATCAGAGAGAGAACCAACGAACGCAACGACGCCCGCACCCAAATCGCCGTGGCCCAGGCCGCTTTGCGTTCAGATGGCAGCGAAGACCCTCAGGCCGCGCTGGCCACCGCACAGGCCAAGGCTCGTTCCGCCAGTGAACATCGGAACAGCGTGCAGAGAAAAGCACAGGCGCTGGCCATGCTGGACAAGCTCTTTCAGGAGGAGCAGGGCACCCTGTCCGAACAGTTCACCCAACCGCTTGCGGACAAAATCTCCGGCTACCTCCAGTGCATTTTCGGTGCGGGCGCGCGGGCGCAGGTGGAGCTTGAGAATAACGAGTTCAGCGGCTTGCGGCTCTCCCGTCCTGGATTCGGTGGAGCCCCATTTTCTTTCGACGCGTTGAGCGGCGGCGCGAAGGAGCAGACAGCCGCCGCCGTCCGCCTCGCCATGGCCGAGGTGCTCGCGGCGGATTACGATGGTTGCCTGCCCGTGGTCTTTGATGATGCCTTTGCTTACTCCGACCCTCAGCGTGTGAACCAGCTTCAACGCATGTTGGACCTCGCCGCGACACGCGGACTCCAGGTGATCGTTCTCACCTGCAATCCCGCCGATTACGCCGCGTTGGGTGCGAAGGCGGTCACGCTGCATCTGGAACGACATGTTCCATCCGCTCTGGGCAACGCGCTTTCAGAATCCGGAGTGGAATCCCCGGACGCGACTTCGCCCGACGTGCAAGACCAACTCCCCGACAGTGCCGCCAGCGTGGCGGTCACCGATGAACTCCGCGAGGCGCTCCTGAATGCCCTATCGAATGTAGGCGGATCCAAGGGTAATCAGGCTCTGCGCCAGGAACTCGGCTGGGACGATGCAACCTACAGCGCGGTCAAGCATGACCTGGTTTCTTCAGGGAAACTCGTTTCAGGTAAGGGTCGTGGCGGCGGCGTCTCCTTGCCCAGCTCCGAGTGAATGCGACTTGATCCTCCTTCCGTCGGAACCAACCGGGTCCCCTCTTCGGAATCGCGCTATGTCTTCTGACTCTGCGACGCGGCGTTCAGGTGAGTTCGACGGTGATGCCCAGTCGCTGGCGGAGTTCAACCGCCAGTTGAACCTGGTAGAGCTGGCGCGTTGTGACGGCTCCGGCCAGGGAGTCGATGCGCTGCTCAGGTGTCGGCGTCTCATTGCGCGGAAGCCGTTCAACTTGCAGAACTGCCTTCGTGCGAAGATTCGGATCCCGGCCGAGTCTCGTCTGATGTTCGAGAGCGCTTCGCACCAACTTCCGCTGTTCCAGCGCCTCACCATGTTCGTTCCGTCGAACGACCCGCATGTTCGACTCGACTCGGCTCAGGGCATATTCGGCAGAAACCTGGTGCGCCTTCTCGATGCTCTTGCGTGTCGCTTCGGAAGACAAAGCCCATAGCACGTTCACACTGGCCGGCGCCGGCAATGTGAGCTTCCAAATGTCCGGTGAGTTGTAATCTCGGTTGCCTTGCTGGACGCTTTTGTCAGCCTTCGCGGCCAGGCCCTCGAAGAGATAGCGGAATGGTCCCGTCCGATCTCTGAGCCTTCAGACCGGCGACAAGGAGATTGCGCTGCGCCTGCTCAACGCCAGGAACGAGGCGGAGCAGCAGCCGGCGGTCAATC
>CAZZAQ010000246.1:0-6954 GCA_964652165.1 uncultured Bifidobacterium sp. | reverse complement strand
CCCATTCCGCCGGGCTGGTAGCCCGGCGGCACGGGCGAGTCGCCCGTGCTACCCAGTCGGAGTGAAATGTCCCGGCTTGGCCTTATGGCAGTCGAGGGGTCACCAATCTGTAAAACCGTCTTGCGTCCGGCGCCGGGGTCGTCGGGTCGATTACCTCGACCAGCCGGTTTGTGTTCGACGCGGTGATCGCTTCCAGCAGTCTCCAATTCCCGGCCGAGGCCTCGTCCCGGAACTCCACCGCGTAGGTCTTGTTCGAGAGAGCGGTGAATTCCAGCTTCGACGCGCCGGCGGGCATCCGGCGGATGCTTTCGATGCGCAAATAATTCTCGCGGGAGTTCGGATCGGTCCCGGCCAGGTACTCCTGCGCGTTGCTCGCGTGATCGCCGTCAGCATCGAGCGCCGCGTCGCTGGCATCGCCCGGGTTGAACCCGTTGGCGGATTCCCAAAGGTCCGGCATTCTGTCGCCGTCGGTGTCTTCGAGCACGGTGAGCACCGCGTTGGTGGTCAGGCCGCCGGTGGCGATTCCCGCCAGGTTGGTGACGCCCACCTGGTAATTGCCGGCGTTCGTCAATTGCACGTTGTAAATCGCCCAGAAACAGGTGCGCTGGTTGATCAGGACGTTGGTGAGGATGCGGCCATCGCGCCGCCAACTGTAGCCCATGGGCAGCAGCCCGGTGGCCGCCGTGCTGAAAACCACCGTTTCCCCGACCACAGCGGACTGGCTGACAGGATGCAACGTCACGGTCGGCCGGACCAGCACGTTGAGTTTGGCCGGGTTGCTGGTGATCGAGCCGTTGTTGTCCGCCACGCGCGCGGTGTAGTCGCCGGCGTGCACGAGTTGGGCGTTGGTGACGATCAGGTTTGTCGCGGTGGCCCCGGCAATCTCAGCGCCATTGAAAAACCATTGATGGCTCAACGTCCCCGATCCGACGGCCGCCACGCGGAAGTTCGCCGTGGCGCCGCTCGTCACCGTCTGCGCCGCGGGCTGCTGGGTGATGAGCGGATGGTCAAGGATGGTGAGCCGCGCCGTTGCGGTGCGCGTGGACGACGCGCCGCTGGAGACGACCACGGCGTAATCGCCCTCGTGATAGGGCTGCGCGTTGGTGATGGCGAAGAGGCGGTTCGTGGCGTTGGGGATGTTCACGGAATTGGACAGCCATTGATAGCGCAAGGCGCCCGAGCCCGTCGCCAGCACGTCGAACGTGACGTCGCGTCCCGCCAACGTCGTCTGGCTCAAAGGCGGCGCGAGAATGAACGGCGACCAAATCGGCGCGCCCAGGACGTAGGTATCCACGACGACGTTTCCGCGCGTGATGAAGTGGAAGATCAGGTTCGTGTCCGTGGCTTCGAGGCGCATGGCGCCGTAATCGGCATTGTAACGGACCGCCGCCGCGCTCGTTCCCGAGAACCCGCCGATGGAGTCGCCCCCCAGGCCGTTGATGAAGTACACGATGTTGTTCGTGTGGATGCGCGCGTAGATGTGGTCGTGCCCCGCGAACACCGCCGAGGCGCCCCACGCGGCATACGGCCAGCGCATCCCCGGCGTTCCGGCGCCGTTCACGTCCGCCGAATAGGGCGCGTGATGAAGGGAGACGAGTTTCCAGCGGGCGGTCGAAGCGGCCAGCGCGGTCTGGAGCCAGCGTCCCTGCACGGAGGTGCTCGTCGTGCCGTCGGGATCGGCGTTGCTGTTGATGATGAAGATTTCCACCGGCCCGTAACGGTAGCTGTAATACCGCTCATTGCCCGGCAGCGTGAAGTAGTCGATGTGCGGCTGGCCGTTGGAAACCCAGTCATGGTTCCCGAGGCAGGGAAAAAACCGGTTGCTGGAGGCCCCGCTGCCGTAGGTCCCAGGGTAGGGATGGATGTAGTCGTGAAAGAACTGGCCGATGTTCACATCCATCGTGGACGCGGCGCCGCCCGGATAATTGTTGTCACCCGTCGTGAAGACAATCGCCGGGTCCCAACGCTTCAACGCATTCGCCACGGACAGTTCGATGGCCACCCGTGCATCTCCATTGGCGGCCACGCCGAAATCTCCGATCGAGCCAATCACGACCGATTCGCCAGCCCCTGCTCCTGGCGGCGCGAGAGCGCCAGCCAGCAAGCAAACCGCCAGGCAGCGCCGCAACGGGCGGGCCGGACGGCCGAATGAGCAGTTGTTCATCAAGGTAGCCAGTAGTGATCCAACCCGCCAACACCGCCGGGCGCCCGCGACGAGCTGAAGTGGGATGTCCGCATCGTGAGGCATTGGGTGAGGTTTTCGCAAGCCAAATGACCTTCTGCCATTTTCAATTGCCATGCCATCCGTGAATCCCAACGGGATTCCATCGCAAAGCCCGGGGTTGCGAGGGACGAGCTACCCTGGGTAACCGTGGGATAAGATTCAACAACCCCAACGGGGTTGCGGCGATGCGGGCGCACCGGACCCGAGCGCCGACGCAACCCCGTTGGGGTTGAAGGCGATCATTCCGCGGTGGACCCAGGGTAGTCCCTCCGTTGTCCGGCCAACCCTGGGCTGGAGGACGGAATCCCGTTGGGATTCGCCCCGAACCGTAGTATCCAGTCTGATCTCCTAGCGGGTTAGAATGATCCGGCTCACGCCGGATGCTACAAGTTTCAGGGAAATGGCGACGCCGGTTAGATCAGTTAGGACCGCTTTGTGAAAATCGGGTGAAACTGCCTCAGAACCTTCCATGCTTTGGCCAGACTTGGCGAGTGCATCTGCGCGACTTGAGCACGCCAGGACGAGTACACGAAGCCCGCGAGCCTTCCGTTGTAATCGGGGCCAATAATTCTCTTGTCACCTGGACCAGGAACCAAGTCTTCCCGCAAGTCACGGCTGCGACACTTCTTCGCCAGTTGTAACAAAAGCGCCTTTGGGTCGGACACATCATCCGGCTGAACAGGAATCGCGTGTACAGGCACTCCTAGGAACGCGGCGAATTGCTCCCGATCAGCCATGACCCAAGCCTCCGCTTCGCGGACTGCGACTCGGAACATCAAATTTGGATGACGGTGACTTGGATACTTCGCGAGACTGCATCTAAACCAATCCTCGATGATTTCCGGCACGCACGCACGCGAATCGAGATCCGCCATGACAAGAAAGGCTCCACCGCGCGCGGCGTTGTTAAACGCCGACAGCATTCGCTTGAGATAACTATATCCCTGTCTTCCGTAAACCGCTCCGATGAGGAATTCGCGCCCGCTTTGAGCGAGCAACGCGCGCAGCAGATGTTCACTCAACTCGTCTTCAACAGCGAGGTTGATGGCTATTTCTCCCGGCATCGGTCTTAGTCCCACTTCAAGAGCAACTGATTCGCATCGCGCGCCACGGTTCTTGGCATTACCGCGTCGGCCATGTTCATACCACCCGTCAGGAGCAGGCAGATCGCCTCGTCTGATGATGCCGGGATAATTTGAGTGCTCCCATCTGCGGCGGGAACGAGCATGAGAACCTCCCTTGGATCAATACTTCGATGCTGGAGGAGCACCTCGCTGTGAGTACTGAGGATGACTTGCCTTTTGCCACTCTTTGTCTTTTGCAGACGATGGATCAGAGGCGCGAGTTGACGGACAATCCCGGTGTGGAGTGAGAGTTCCGGTTCTTCCAGCAAGAGCAGCGAATCACCCGAGAGCAATGACCACAATAGCCCGATCAGGCGCAAAGTTCCGTCAGAAAACTGATCTTCGCGTTGGTTGCTGGGTATGCCTCGCCAGTGGTCAAACTTCACCTGTAGATGCGGAACGCCAGTCACCGCATCGGATTTGTAGCTCAACTGACGGAACTGAGGGACGACAGAAGATAACGCCAGTTCGATCTTCCTCAGGCGGGATTGCTGCGCCTTTGGGGTTGTTTTGGCAACACTTTCCAAAAAATCCATACCGAAGGGATCTCCCGCGAGTTTATTGCCACGAAAGGCTTCTGGGTATTTGATCAACTGCGGCACAAGATGGAGGTACTGGATTTGCTGGAAGAAATCCGCGATCTCCCGGAATTCAGCGTTGGCACTAACTTGTTCGAGGTGGGTCTGAGTGAGGCGCTTGGAGTCCTTCTTGTCATTTTCGTCCGGCCGCTCACTGAACGGATCTAATTCACCATTCCGCCAGACCTTCTCGTGAACCAAGTATGGCTCGCGGGCCCCGCGCTGCTCAAGCTTGATACCGATTGAATAGCGCCATCGGAAATGTTCGTCGCCTGGATTCTTCAACTCCACCGTGATGCCGATTTCCGTCTTCTTTCTGGCTGAAAGACACCGGAGTTTAGGCACACCACCACGTTGGTTAATTGCTCCCTGAAGACCGCCCCGGGGCAGGGCAATGTCTCGAAGAAACTTAAACACATCTAGAAAATTCGACTTGCCTGCCGCATTTGGACCCACTACGAAGACGCGATCCGCGAGATCAACTTGGACCATTTCGAAGTTTCTCCAATTTTCTAAGCTTACATTGGAGACGATCATAAGGCTGTTGGTTGCATATTCCTAAAACATGTCACTGACGGTTAAGCGTGACAGATCAATCTTCGCTTTGTCGAATTCAGATTCGGAACAGGTCAGAATTCAACGTGTAGGATTCTTGATCCCCGTGTTCCGCGGCGTATTTGCGGGCGTCTTTGATGGCTTTCATTCAGTTGGGGACTATTTCAGATCGGCTCGTTATCCCTCCGTCCCTCCCCCGCGCACGACGGGCGGGCAGAATTGCTACGCCTTGGCCGGTTTGGCCTTGCGCCATTTTTCGAGGAACGTCTTCACCTTGGCGGGGTCGTGGTGGTCGCCTTCCTCGAGTTTGCCGGTGTCCTGCGTGTGGAGCGGCGTGCCGTCGGTGTCGAGGACGACGAGCACGGGGAGGCCGTGCTTGGTGGGGTTGTCGTATTTCTTCACGGTGTCCGCGTTGTGCTGCTTGTCCACGTCGATCAGGACGAGGACGTAGTTCTCCTTCACAAGCTTGGCGAGTTCGGCGTTGGTCTTGAGCAGGCCGCTGAGCTTGTGGCACCAGCCGCACCAGTTGGCGCCGAACTTGAGGATGACCCGCTTGTTCTCCGCCCGCGCGGTCTTTAGGGCGGCGGCAATCTGCTCCTTGCCGTCGGCGGCCGTATCGTAAAGGGCCGGGCGCGCCGCCGGCGGGCCATCCGCCGCGCGCGAGGGGCAGAGGGTGAAGGGGATGACGATGGCAGCCAGGAGCAGGATCGGGCGGAGCCGGTGTGAGATTTTCATGGAGTCCGTTGTAAGCCTTCCGCAAGTGAAGACAATGCTTTTCATTCCCCGACGATCGTAGCGCAGATTTCCAATCTGCCGAATCGTGGGTTTGCAACCCGCGGACGCCTGGAAAGTTCAAGCGGGCTGGGTGCGGGGACCCTCTGCCGATTGGAAATCGGCGATACAGCACAGCGCGGCGAAGCCGCAACCGAAGGAGCGCGGGTCTGTGACCCGCAGCAGCGCCGGTTTGGGTGACACGATTCGAGATCCCTGTGCGCACTGCCTTCCCGGGCTTGCTGCGGCTCACAGAGCCGCGCTCCGAAGAATCATCGCGGCCTGCGAGGAGTGTGAGCGATACTGATAGATTGGAAATCTGCGCTACCCGAACGCACCCCGGCTACGGCTGCAATTGCGCGCGATAGAACCGCGCAGATTCAACGCCGGTCGAGTCCACCTTCTCCGTCTCGCACTCCGTCAGCGTGAGGGTTTCGATTGGGCGCCAGTCCCGCATGTTGGTCGAGCACTCGATGACGCAGCCGCGGCCGGCTGGCGCAATCACGCAAAAACGATAGCCTTGCGCCCTCACTTCCGCCGGGGTCTGAGGCACGGGGTATAGCAGCACGACGTCGCCCTCACCCGGCTGACGGCCGCAGTTCGAGGTCATCCCCTGAGAGATGAACTCCCGGCGCTGGGCGGCGGTGATGAGACCGGCGCGATAGAATTCCCACGCGTGCTCGACCACGCAGCGAACATACGCGCCGTGATTCCGCCACGGTCCGTCGCACGGGCAGAGTTGCGCAAGGGAGCAACCGTCGGCGTTGACCACGGCGCCGGCCGGAGTGCCCGGACAACGGTCGCGGTCGTCAGGCACGCCGTCGTTGTCGCTGTCGCCCGGCGGCGCTTCCCGCACCGTGATGTCCACGGGCGCCGAACTGCCCGCCGCGCCGCGGTCGTCGCGGGTGCGGGCCGTCAGCCGATACTGGCCCGCCGGCGCGAGTTGCCAGAGGAACTCGAAGTGTATCGGTTCGCCCGGCGGAGGCGCCTGGATGAACACGACCTGCGCTTCGCCAATCTTCACGTCATCCGCAAAGAACTCCACGGTGTCCGCGTAACCGTCGGGATCCTGCGTGAAGGCTTCGATGCGGATGTCAGCCGGCGCGACGAACACCGCCCCATTGGTCGGCCCGGTGATGGTGACGGCGGGCGGCTGGTTGCTCACGACCGGCGCGAACTCCGCCACCAGACTGAAGGCGAAACTCAAATCGGCACTGATCGGACTTGCCTGGTGCATCTCGACCGCCAACAGATTCGCGCCGTTTGACAACAGGCCCGGCGAAATCTCGAAGTCCGCCACCTGGTTCTCCACGGAGAGGATGGCAAGGGTATTAAACGGGAGCGGCCCGGCTGGCAGATTGCTGCGGAAGACTTCCACGCTGTTGAGGTAAACCACGGCGCCATCGTCCTGGAGCAGCCGGGCATTCAGCTTCACGATGCCGGCTGCGCCGGGCACAGTGAAGTGCCTTCTGAAGTAGGTCGTGATGAACTTGCTCGACGCATCGGGGCCGAAGCTCACGATGGTTGCCTCGTCGCCATCGCCGTAGCCGAGTTGCGCCGGGCCTTGGGCCCACGCGCGGTCGTCATAGGGAAGCTGGCGCCAGGCGGTGCCGGCGTCGCTGCCGCTGTCCAGATATTTCCAAACAGAGCCGGTGGCCACCAGCGTGATTTTGAGCGGCTGATTGGTGGGCGGCGGGAAGTC
>CAZZAQ010000245.1:0-6965 GCA_964652165.1 uncultured Bifidobacterium sp. | reverse complement strand
TGGCTCGATGCCCGCCGCACGAGCGTCTACAGGTTCTACCAATTCTGGATCAATTCCGAGGATGCCGTGGTCGTCCGCTACCTGAAATACTTCACCTTCCTCGATCGGGCCGAAACGGACGCGCTCGCCACCCAGCACGCCGAGAAACCGGAGTCGCGCGCCGCCCACCGGGCGCTGGCCAAGGCGGTCACCGCGCTTGTCCACGGCGAAGCCGCGTGCGCCGAAGCGATCCGAGCGAGCGAAATCCTGTTCGGCGGCGGGCTCGAAGGCATTCAGGAGAGCACTTTCAACGAGATCGTGGGCGAAGTTCCCTCGAAGGAGATCGAAATCGCGAAACTCTCCGGCGCCGGCTCGCCGCTCGTTGAACTGCTCGTCCACTCCGGCCTCTGCCCCTCGAAAGGCCAGGCGCGAAAAGACATCGAAGGCGGCGGCATCTACCTCAACAACGTCCGCGAAGCCAACGCGCAGCGCTCGGTGACGACGGCTGAACTGCTCTTCGGCAAGCACCTCCTCCTGCGCAAAGGGAAACGAAATTACGCGGTGTTGACGGCCCGATAATGTTTTCAGAGCCCAGAAGTCATACGTCCGCGGGCGGCAGTCAATGATTGTGGGCGGCGCCCCTCTTCCCAGCCCCCCAAATCCACGCGTAACTCCCGCGCAAAGTATTTAACCACGAATGAACGAACAACAAATAGACACGAATGATGACGAGCGACGAACAAGTTCTCCATTCCTGCCATGGTGTCTAGGAGGCGAACGGATCACGAGCGCATGAAAACCTTGCTGTCATTCGTGTGGATTCGTGTCCATTCGTGGTTCAAAAGAATTACGCGTGGTTCAGGGGCCCTGCAAGCCGTTTGACATGTAGTGCTGCCCACTCCAAACTGTGCGCATGAACGTGACGCTCCCACCTGCATCTGAAGAGTTCATCCGACGCAAAGTCGAATCTGGCGAGTTCGGCTCGGCAGACGAAGTCGTCTGCGAAGGCTTGCGCCTGCTTCAAAAGCAGGACCAGCAATGGTCGGCAGAGGCCGGCCGGAAGATCGACGAGGGGTGGACCCAAGCGAAGAGCGGCCCGTTGCGCACGCCGGAGCAGGTTCGCGAAAACCTGGCCGCGCGCAAGAAAGCTTGGAAAACGGCGCGTGGCTAAGCATGAAGTCCTACCGGCTCACGCCCGCCGCCGAGGACGATTTATTCGACACTCAACCTTTCCTCACTCCGGTCATGATTCCCTTGACGTGTTCCAGTTCGCCCCACTCTGCGGCGCTGAAGATGCGCCGGGCAGCTTCGGCCACTTGCGGCAGGCCGTAACGGGGATGCGCGTCGTGAATGGCCACCCGCGCCCGCGGGCTGAGGAACGGCGCCCAGTCGAGATAGTCCAGGTAAGCGCGATCGTGATTGCCGTCGATCCAGAGGAAATCAATCCGCCGGTGCCACGTCTTCACCACTTCCTCCGCGAAGCCCTCGATCAACTCGACACGGTCCGTCAGGCCGCAGGACTTGAGCCGCTCGGCCACGAATTGACGCGACGGCTTGTCCTCCAGCGGGACGCACTGGTCGCACAACGCGGTCTGCTGCGCCAGTTTCGAGTCGAACGGGTCGATCGCGTACACCTTCGACCCGTTTTCCAGGCAGCCGGAGGCCAGGTAGCTGGTGGACAGTCCGGCATAACACCCGATCTCGACGATGGTCGAGTGCGGCGGCAGCCGGCGCGCCCATTGGTAAAGCATTGCCGCCTCGGTATGGCGAATCATACCGCCGTATCGGCCCTTGCTGAAGCGGTGGCCGTACAACACGCCCGCCAGGTTGTGATAGAATGGCCTCGAGAATCCGAAGATGAGCTTCGGCCCGCGATCCCGAAAGGCCCGATCCACAAATGCGCTGTTAGTCATTCGTCGTGTCCTGCGCGCGGTTCCCTCCGCGGCGGCGGCGGTGCAGCGCGGCCCTGAGTTTATCGGCGGCCCGCTGGCGCGTCAATCCACCCTCCTGCGGCCTTAGTTGCGCTTGCGGCGAAGGACGGGCGGGCTTACTCTCACCGCGACATGAAGCCCGTCGTCAACCTGGAGGAAACCCCCGGCAAGGTGGTCGGGCGAAGGCAACCGCCGGCAGACGGCCTGACGGTGACTCCCGCGCAACAGGCCCAGGACGCGCGAGCTTGGAAGAACGCGCTGCGCACGTTCCCGATTCCAAAAGGCGTTTACCGCTTCCGCACGCACGAGGAAGCTGACGAGTGGTTATGGCAGATGCTGACCCGCCCTCGCCGCTGAGCCGCGACGAGTGCCGCGAGCCGACCCTTGAAGATCTCGTCAAACTCTCTCGCGCTCTGAACGAAGCCGGCGCCCGATATCTGGTCGTGGGAGGATTTGCCATCCGCGCCGCCGGCTTCACGCGCACGACGATGGATGTTGACCTCCTGGTTGAAACCGGAGCCAACAACGAGGAGCGTGTGATTCGCGCTTTGATGACCCTGCCGGACCAGGCCATTCGAGAAATCAAGCCCGGTGAAATTGACGAATACGGTGTCATCCGCGTCGCGGATGAAATTCTGGTAGATCTGAAGAAAAGGAGCGGCGGCGTAGACTATGCTGACGCGATCCGGGATGCCGTTGTGCGGGAGATTCAAGGCGTTCGAATTCCGTTCGCCTCGCCGCAGACCTTGTGGCGCATGAAACAGACCCACCGAGAGAAGGTCATCCCGGATCGGATATTTCTTCGCCGACTTCTGGCTGAACAAGGAATCCATGTGGAGGAGAAACCAATCCCGCCGGCCCAGCGAGGAGGATTGCGTGCCTGGCTGCGGCGGACGTTCGGAGGCGCAGCGTAAGGGCCGGCGCGCTGGAGAAGGATACGCAGCGACTCGAATTGAAACCAGGCTCGTAACCGGCTCCGTCCGCTGGCAGGTTGCCCGCCTTGCATGGAACTGCGCGATTTTGCCGAACAAATCCTGTTCGCGACGACGCTGGAGGCAAAGCTCCGCGGTCCCGAAGCCATCACCGATGAGCGCCCTGGCCCGCCGATGGCGGCGCCAGCCGCTCCCGGCCGCCCGACCCGGCTCCGCTTCAAGCCGCCCGGCTCGCGCAAGGCCGATTTTCCGGGCATCCATCAGCTCGAAGCGCAGTCCGAACGCGGACGCCTGCTGCACTTCTTCGCCAATCACGAACTGCTCGCCACGGAATTAATGGCGTTGGTACTCCTGCGTTTTCCCGAGGCGCCCGCCACCTTCCGCCGCGGTGTGTTGCAAACGCTGCAGGACGAACAGGAGCACACGCGGCTTTACCTGGAGCGGATGAAATCCTGCGGCATCGAGTTCGGCGATCTGCCGGTCAGCGGCTACTTCTGGCGCGCGATTTCCGGCATGGAACATCCGATGGATTATGTGGCCGGCCTGAGCCTGACCTTCGAGCAGGCCAACCTCGATTTCGCCCGCCACTTCGCCCGCGCCTTCGCGGCCGTGGGCGACGCGGAGAGCGCGCGGCTGCTCGACAGAATTCATCGCGACGAAATCGCTCACGTCGCCTCCGGCTTGAAATGGTTTCGACGCTGGAAGAATCCCGGCCAGAGCGACTGGGAAGCGTTCTGCCGGCAGCTCAAGTTCCCGCTGTCGCCGCAGCGCGCCAAAGGCCCCGCGTTGGATGTCGAAGGCCGCCGCGCCGCGGGACTCGAAGCGAGTTTCATCGACGCACTGAACGTTTTCTCGCGGTCGAAAGGCCGCACGCCGAGCGTGTTCGTGTTCAATCCGTTGGCCGAAGGCCACATCGCCCAGGGCAGGTCGTTCACGCCGGCGAAGCCCCAGGCCCAACTCGCCAGCGACCTGGCGAACCTTCCTCAGTTCCTCTGCCGGCAGGACGACATTGTGCTCGTGGAGCGGAGCCCGTCGGCGCAATTCCTGAGCGCCATCAAGCAGGCTGGCTTCCCGCTCCCCGAGTTCGTCGAGCTGGAATGCACGAGCCCCCTCACCCCGGCCCTCTCCCCCTCGGAGGGGGAGAGGGTGCCCGAAGGGCGGGTGAGGGGGCAGCCCCTGATCTCGGGGATCGCCAGCCTCACTCAGCGCAAGCTGGGCCGCCTTCGGCCTTGGGCCTGGGGGCCGGACAGCCTGGAGCTGCTTGAACCGCTGTTCGCGAACGTCTCGGGCGAGGACCGCGCCGCGAGCCAGTGCTTCAACCAAGCCATCGCGCAGCTTTACTCGAAGGCCTGGAGCGCGGCGTTCCTCAGAAAAGTTCTGTCGCGCCTCCGCGGAGCTGATGAATCCTGGCTCTGCACCGGACACGACGCGGGAGTAGCCGTGGACACGCACCAAGGCGCGCTCGAAGCCATCGCCGCCATTCGCGCCCGTGACCATCACAAGGTCGTAGTCAAGGAAGCCCTCGGCCTGGCGGGCAGCAACGCCATCCGCCTTTGGGAACCGGAACTCCTGGGCGCCCACCGCCGTTGGATGGCGCGCGCGCTCGACCGCGGCCGCCAACTCGTCATCGAGCCGTGGCTCGAACGCGAGCGCGATTTCTCGGTCCAGTTGGAAATGACCCCGCGCGGCCTGCGGCTCGGCGGTTACACCGGCTTGTTCAACGATCGCAAAGGCCAGTTCCAGGCCAACTCCGCCGCGCCGAGCCACGATCGCAGAATCCCCGCGCCCGTCACCGCGCTTTTCCGCGGACCCGCCGACATCTCCATGCGCATTCATCGCCTCTACGCCGGGATTTTCTCGCTGCTGGAAACGGACCTGATACGCGCCGGCTATCTCGGCCCCGTCGGCATCGATGCATTTGTCTACCGCGGCGCGCAAGGCGAACCCCGCCTGAAGCCGGTGGTGGAAATCAACCCTCGCTATACGATGGGCCGGTTGACCCTCGAACTGATGCGGCGAACCGCGCCCGGCCGCCACGGCCTGTTTCGCCTTGTCAACCGCGCCCGGCTTCGCGCCGAAGGCTTCACCGATTTCCCGAGCTACGTCGCGCACATGGAGAAACACTCTCCGCTTCAACTCGAAGGCGAGCCCATTCCGCGAATTTCCGAAGGCGCCCTCTGCCTGAACGATCCGGCCCTCGCACAAGTCTGCCTGGCCACCTTCACGGTCACACGCACACCCGCCGACGGGGGCGCAACTCAGAACGGGTGAACCTGACGGAGTCGCAGCGGGACGACGTTGCAAAATGGATCGCCCAGCTCCCGCCGGGTGCGTATTCAGCGTAGCTGCGACCGTGAGGTCGCGGGACGAGGACGCAAGTGGTTGGATAGCTGCATCGTTTTCGTTGCCGATTGAGAATTCAGCCCGCGACCTCACGGTCGCAGCTACGCTACACGGATGCGGCGCTCAGCCCTTTGGCTAGCCCGCAACAATTCCGAGACGCGTCCGCCTTCCGTCCTTGATCCTATTGGTATTTGGAATCTGCGCCCGGATGATTATACTGCGTATGGCAGTGCTGCCGTTGCGGCTGAAATCGCGTCGTCCGGAAGCCCTGCAGGAATAATCATGTCGAAAACGACGACTCAAGACGTCCTTATCATCGGCGCCGGGCCGGCCGGCAGCGCCGCGGCTGCGCTCCTCGCGGAGCGCGGCCACCGGGTGCTGGTGCTCGAACGCGAGAAGTTCCCCCGATACCACATCGGCGAATCCCTCATTCCGTTCACTTTCCAGCCGCTCCAGCGTCTTGGGCTCATCGAGCGGATGAAGCGGAGCCATTTCCAGAAGAAGTACAGCGTTGTCTTCGTCCAGCCCAACGGCAAAGCCAGCCAGCCCTTTTACTTCTACACCCGTTACGACCGCGAGACCGTCGCGCAGACCTGGCAAGTCCTTCGCAGCGAATTCGACCTCATGCTCATGCAGCACGCTCGCGAACGGGGCGCCACTGTGCTCGAGGAAACCACCGTCACGGGCCTGCTCAAGGACGGCGCCCGCGTCGTCGGCGTCCGCGCGCGGAGCAAGGATGGCGGCGAGCAGGAATACCACGCCCCGATCACAATGGACTGCTCGGGCAAGGAAAGTTTCGCCGCCGTGCGCGAGGGCTGGCGCCTTCGCGATCCGTTTCTGAACAAAGTCGCCGTTTGGACCTACTACAAGGGCTCCAAGCGCGAGCCGGGCCTGGACGAAGGCCAGACGACGGTCGCATTCGTGCCGGAGAAAGGCTGGTTCTGGCACATCCCGATGCACGATGACCTCGTGAGTGTCGGTGTCGTCGCCGAAGGCAAATATCTTACCCGCGGCGGTGTGAAGTCTCCCGAAGCGATATTCCGGCGCGAAATCGATCAGAACCTCTGGATCCAGGACCACCTCTCGGTCGGCCGGCAGACCGGTCCCTACTTCATTACGGCCGAATTCACGTTCCATTCGCGCCACTGTTACCGCCCCGGGCTGCTGCTGGCCGGTGACGCCTTTTGCTTCCTCGACCCCGTGTTCAGCAGCGGGCTGATGTTGGCGCTCAAGAGCGGCGTGCTGGCCGCGGACGCCGTCCACGAGGCGCTCACCACGCGCGATTTATCGCCTGGGCGGTTTGCCCCATACGGCGCCACGCTTCGCGAAGGCATCGAAAATATGCGCAAGCTGATTTACGCCTTCTACGACCCGAACTTCAGCTTCAAGGCCGTGATCGACAAATACCCCGAGATCGCCGGCGACATCACGGACTGCCTGAGCGGGGACGTGAACAAGGATCTCTCGCGGCTGTGGAAGGCCATCGAGGAATTCGCGCCGTTGCCTGAGGCGCTGCCCTGCGGCGCGCCGCTCGCGGGCGGTGGGAAATCGGCTTGACCGCCGGCCGGCCAGCGGTTGAATTCTCGCTACTCTGAATCCGGCAGTTGAAACGGCCAATGGAATTCCAAACCGCGAATGGTCACGAATAGACACGAATGGGAATCAGCTTTGAGGCTTACCCGCTGGGCGAGCGGCTCCTTGCCTGCCCGTCCCTTGCGATTCGTGTCTATTCGTGTTCATTCGTGGTTGAACTGCTGTTTTTGGGATCACTGTTCTTAAC